>RZZR01000057.1 GCA_009929795.1 Deltaproteobacteria bacterium
TGCCGAAGAAAAAGATGGTCTGTGGATTCATCGCAAGGGCGCCACCCAGGCCGAAGCCGGCATGGCCGGGGTGATTCCCGGCAACATGCGCGACGGCAGCTTCATCGTGCGCGGCAAGGGCCATCCGGCCGCCCTCTGGTCCAGCGCTCACGGCGCCGGTCGCGCCCTCGGCCGGCAGCAGGCCCGCCTGCGGGCCCTCGCCCGCCGGCTCCGGTAGACCTCCCTGCCTGAAGAGCCCGGTTGGCCCCCGGGCGAAACCCCTCCCCCGTTTCGGCGGGGGTTACGGGGTAGCAGGAAGCCAACAAAGGAGGCACAAAAGTTATGCGTGAACCGATCTCACTCCAGCACCACGGCGGGGCCCGAACCGGGCTCTATCGGATCCGGCTGGACCAGTGGGAGATCAAGGGAACCTGTGAATGGTGCGGCCTGCGGCCGGGCCGGTTTCTCTACTTCTGGCGGGGGGATGATAACCTCCGCCCGATCAACCTCCGGCCCCGGCTGGAGCCCCAGTTCTGTTCGGCGACGTGCGCCAGGAATGCGGGGGTGATTTAGATGATGGAATGGGAAGACCTGCCCCGACTGGTGGGGCAAACCCTCGCCATGCTGGCCGTGGTCTGCATGTGGAAGCCGATCATGCGGGGGCTCCTCGCCCTAATTCTATGGTTGGAGGAGGTGCTATAGATGCCGTTCCTGTTCTCGTTCGTGGTTGGCGGGCAGGTTGAGGTTTCCCGGGGGGACCTGGAGAAGCGAGGGGCTCCAGCCGAATGCCTGCTGCGGCGGAATCTACGGGACTCCCTCTGCCGATCTTGCAGCGACGAACCCGGCTGGACTGTCACGGGATCGTTGCCGGTCCTGGGCCTGTCCTTCAACGGTCGGTCCGTGGCCACGGTCTTCCCGGAGGGGGAGGGACTGACTTTCGCTTGGGTTCCCGAAACCGTAACTGCCTTTGGCTGGGGCATGAGGACCCTGCGGAGCCATGAACAGTATCTAGCGGACGGGGTGTTTTTCTACCAGAACACCTTCGAAGGTCGGGCGGTTCGCAAGATCCTCGACAAAATGATGGAAACCGTTGTCGCCCACCCGTCATTCATCCCGGGGGTTTGGTACACGGAAACCCCGGAGGACCGCGAGAAGGTCCTGGAGATCCACGGCTGGCTTCCGGAGGTCGCCTTCTGGGGCCTCGAAGTCGAGCCCAAAGACATGCCTGCAGACAAGGAGGAGTAGACCATGCTGAAAACGTTGCAGCAGATCAAAGAGGCAAACCAGAGGGCCGGAGGGGTATGGTTCGAGCCCGAAGTTCTCTCCTGGTTCGGGTGCCGTATCTCGGAGAAGGTCTTCCCCGTGGCGAACGGAGCCCTGTTCACAACCTCGGAGAAATACCGTTCCTGGCGGCTCTCTCTGCCCCGGAAGTACTCTGTGCGGTTCTGTTCCGACGGGGGGGAGATCCGGACTGCTGGCAAGTTCCAGGCTTTCTGGACCCTGCGAGAGGCCCAGAAACAGGCCCGGTCCCTGGCCGCGACTTGGAAAGAGGAGGAATAAGAGAATGCTGAAAACGTTGCAGCAGATCAAAGATGCGAACGAGGGGGCCGGACTGAAATGGTTCTCCCCGGGCGCCATGCGTTACTTCGGATCTCGCATTTCCGGGAAGGTCTACCCTGTGGAGAACGGAGCCCTGTTTGTTACCTCGGAACAGCTTATTTCCGCCTCCTTCAGTCGGGCCCGGAAATATTCGGTTCACTTCTGTTCCGACGATGGGGAGATCCGGACTGTGGGTGAGTTCCAGGCGTACCGAACCCTGCGAGAGGCCCAGCAGCAGGCGAAAAAACTGGCCGCAACCTGGAAAGAGGAGGATGCCGATCATGCCTAGCGCGGAACAATTCAGCATGGCCTTCGAAGAGGCTCGCTTCGTCCGGGTCGAGGAAAACCTCGAGCTGATCTTTGTATGGCAAGGAAGCGACCTCGTGAACATCTACAGCCTAGATCTAGAGGCCGTTGATTGTTTCTCCTGCGGGAAAGGGCGCTTCGAGGGTTTGGATCGCCAGGAAGTCGAGATCAGGGTCGAGTCCTTCATCCGGAACATCTACAAGGAGGAGAACGAAGATGTTTGAAGAGAAGATGGTTATTCCGTTCCCCGACTGCCCACACAGGCAAACCAAAGCATGGGTGTTGCCCAGCCGACTGGGGGTCTACGCGGGGCTAGACTACGATACGGGAGCCCAGAAGAGGCATTATGCCCTCTTCGTGGACACGGAGGGCGCGGGACCTCTGGGAGCCGGGGGGAAGCTTTCCGGGCCCCGGGAAGAGGTGCTGGCCCTCGTTGCGAGGGTGGACCGACTGTTCGACTGGCGGCAGGACCGCTTTGATCTGGTCAAGACCCTGACTGCCGGAGGGTGGAAGAAACCCTGGAGGAGCGAGGACGTTCTCTCTGTGGACCAGTTCGACCTTTGGGTTCGGTGCAAGGAGCGTGAACTGGGCCTCGACTCTCCACCACGGAAAGAGGACAAGCCAAAGCGGGAAAGGGTCTTCCCGGGCGGGGCCACGGAGAAGACCTTCACCCTGCGGGATGGATCCCGTGCTACCCTTCCCGCATGGGAACACCGAGGGATCCTGTTACACCACCCGCCCAGCTTCCCTGAAGCCATGAAAGAATGGAACCTGTCCCATGCGGAGTCCGGACTCGCCTTCGGCTTCTTCCGGGGTTCCGGGGATGCGTTGAAGGGCCTCCTGGGTCGTCTGGCAGATCTGGTGGACTGCACCGGGTCGCCAAAGGAAACGGTCGCCAGCATTCAAGCGGTAGGTTGGCCCCGTCGCTTCTCCTCTTTCTGTTCCGAGGAAGGGCGGGCCTCGTCGGCCGACCTGCGGACCTGGATCAAGAGGGGGGAAGAGAAGAAGAAGGAGGCTCGTGTTGAAGTCCGCCGATAAGATTCGGCTGGAGATACTGGCCGAACGCCTCGGGCTTTCACGGGAAGAGGTGAAAGCCCGGGGGGTTCGGCTTCTCTACTCCCTTCTGGAGAGGGGCTTGCTACGGGAAACCACAGGCATCCCGATCCAGGGTGGAAGAAAGATTGTGGAGGTCGAACTTGAGATTCGCCCATGACCGACTCGCCCGGGTTTTAGAGGTGTTCCCGGAGACGGAGGAGGACCGGAAGCGGCTAGCTAAGATTGTGGGGCCGGTGCGCTACAACCGGCACAGCAAAGCCCTAATCGTTCCCGAGTTTGCGGCCTACTCGCTGGAACGTCTTCCCGAGGCGAAACCGATCCTGGATTCGTTGCAGACTGAGCCCGTCGCCGAAGACCCGTTGGCCCTTCTGGATTGTCCCTTCGTGGATCGTCTCTATCCGTTCCAGAGGAAAGCCGCCCACCGAATGATCGACCCGGGGGGGTTCGGGCTTTGGTTGGACTGCGGGACAGGGAAGAGCCCGACCATCATGGCCGCATATACGGCTCTAAAGGCGGCTGGGCGAGTCCGGGGGATGATTGTCCTAGGTCCGAACGTTGCCTCGCAAATATGGACCGGAGAGGGCTCCCTGCTGCACGAATGGACCGGCGAGAAAGGCTGGGAGATCAAGACTGGGGATCGGAGGTATCCCCCATCCGAGGGGGTGATCTTCTGCAGCCATTCGAAGACTTTCCGCAAGCCCTATCAAACCTGGGTCGAGGAGAGAATCCGATCCGGCCTTTGGATCCTGTGCATAGACGAGGCCCAAATGATCGCCGGAGAAATGTCTCGCCGGTTCGAGGTCATTCGGGTTTGGGCCCAGTTCGCCCCGTGGAGGTGGCTTGCGTCGGGTACCCCTGTCTCGAACTACCCTGATTCGTTCCGGGGGCTCTACTCCATCATGACTCGGGCGAACTTCGACCCCCATGCCTTCCAGAGATGGTTCAAGCCATCGGCTGCCGGCGGATATGTCGAGAAGCGGCTCCAGGATTTTGGGAGGATTCTACGGCGCGACTCTCTACGGGTTACAAAGTCCGAGGCTGCCCCTTGGCTCCCTCCTCGGACCAACCAAGTTCTTACCGTGGCCCTGAAAGGACGCCAGAAAGACCTGTACGCCGAGTTCGTCCAACAAGGGCGAGTCATGCTCCAGTCGGCCGAAAAGGAATGGTCCCTGAAGGCACGAGGTGCCTTCTCGGAACTCTCCAGGCTGACCGGTCTGGCGACCCACCCGGGCATGTTGGGGGATAACTGCCCGGACGCCGATATTGCCAAACTGGAAACCGTCCGGGACCTGCTGAAGACTACGGGAAACCAGAAGGTTGTGATCTGGTCCTGGCATCCCTGGGTCCTGGACTGGATCCGGGAAATGCTGGAAGTGGGGTGTGTCGTCTACCACGGCAAGATCCGGGAGCAGGAGAAAAAGGAGGCGGTGCGCCGATTCAATACCGATCCTGCCGTGAAGGTCTTCCTGGGAAACCCTTCGGCTGCCGGAACGGCCCTCTCCTTGGGGGCCGGAACCGTGGCCGTCTACTGGGATATGGGCTGGAGGTGGGTGGACTACTTCCAAGCCGGGGAGAGAATCGACAGGATCACCAGGACCATGCCGATCACGCAGTATGTCCTCCTCGGGAAGGGCACCATCGAGGAATACATGTGGGAAAAGGTGTGTCTGAAAATCGACCTCCAGGCCCTCATGTTCGGAACTACCCCGCAAGAGTTTTCAACCATGCACTGGACGCCGAAGGAGGCATGGCGGGTTCTGAACCTCTGGAAAGGTTAGTTTATCTGGCAGAAATGGCGTATTCTTTGCGGGGATCGATCCCAGGATCGGTCCTCGTTGGTTTCCAGCCCCCTCCGGGAGGTTGGACTCGGTGTTTCCGTATAAAAACCCAAATCGAATTTCTTTCCCTACGGCCGCAGGGGATTGCGGCTGAATAATTTACGCAGGTTGACATGCGGATCTTTACACACTTTTCGAAAAAGGGTGCATATGCAACCCAGAAAAAGCCCATAACCACGGGGTTTTTCTTGATAGGTGCAGATGCACGCAAACGCAGAATGATCTTGTCTTGGAGAGAAGAGAGTGTACCACTCTCTCTCCAAAAAAAGATTATCTAGCCTCCGGGTTTTATTTCTGAACACGAAACACCGACCCAAAAATCATTCTTTACTTCCGGCGAGTAAACTGCTAGGGTGGGGGCATGGATACCAACCTCGAACCAACCCCCGCCCCCCTCCGGGTGGGACGCCCCCCTCTGTATCCCGGAGGTAAAGGATGCAGAATGACCATCGTTCTTCCAGAGACCCTGGTCGGGTCTCTGGATGCCTACATGCTGACCTCCTCGGTGAAGTCCAAGTCCGTGGTGATCGAACAGGCCCTTCAGCAATATCTGGGGGGTTCCACTTCCGAGGCGGAGGTTCAACTCCGCATCCGGGCCGAGACGGCCGAAGACGGTGCTCGAGGCTGGAGGGAGCACGCCCGCCGGCTGGAGGCCAAGATCGAACGCTGGCGGTTGGAGGGTCGGGTGCCGAAGCTGGGTCGTCCTCGACTGGGGGCCCCTTCCTCGACCCCGCCCCCGGAAGAGCCCCTGGAAGACCCGCTAGGGGTCCTGGATGATCTGGAGGTCCTGTGACAGGTTACTTGACGGACAAGCCCTGGCAGGCCCGGTTTTGGGCCAAGGTGGCGGTTCTGGAGGACCCAACCGCCTGCTGGGAGTGGCAAGCCTCGTGCCGGAGGAATGGCTACGGGCAAATCTGGTACCGAGGCAAGGTTCTCCTCTCGGCGCACCGGGTCGCCTATGAGATCACCTTCGGGCCGTTGCAGCGGGGGCTCGTCTTGCGGCACCAGTGCGACAACCCCCGCTGCTGCAACCCGAATCACCTTCTCGCCGGAGATCAGGCTGCCAACATGCGGGACCGGCGGGTGCGGGCTCGGGACTCGTTGTCCCCGACCCGGAAAGGAAACATCTCGCTGTAGGCTTGACTCTACGTAGAGTCTATGGTAGGTTGCAAGCGTGGACATCAAGTGTGCGTGGCAAGACTTCCGGGCCCTGTGTGGGAGGATCGGGGTCAACCCCAACAGAACTGCTGCACTCTGTCTTATCAAGTGGACATCAGCTACCCGGGACTCGCTGCTGCTGGAGGCAGTCCTGCGGGAAACCCAAACCCGGGTAGCTTACCTGGAGGAGATAATGCCCAGACCCAAGCGTGCAAAATCTTCGAAGGCCCCGGCGGCCGCCGTTGAAGTGGCTCAGATCCCTGAAGCCGCAGACCCTCTGGCCGGCCTGGATGGTCCGGTCGCCGACCCCCTCGGGGCTTTGGAGGACGGGCCGGAGGATACCACTCCGGTTTCCGGCCTGGACGGACTGGCCGAGGGTGTGACTCAGGAGGCCATCGAGGCGGCCATTCGGGGAGTTACCGGAGGAGGAACCTCGGGCTCGGATGCCGTGGTCGCGAAGGCCATCCTGGACCTGAAAACCATGCTCGAAAAGGTGGCCTCCACCCAGGAGGTACTGAACAACCGTCTGGTGGTGCTCTCCGAGATCACTCAGAAGGGGTTCGGGGATACCGCCCAGAGGATGGAAGCCCTGACCAACCAGTTCGTGCAGTCCATCTCCGCCGTACAGGCGGGAATTGGTGAGATCATGGACTTCCTGAACGAGGAGGGGGAAGAAGAGCCGGCCGCCCCGGCCCCCGTTGCTACCCCCGTTCCGACCAAGACCGCCCCGACGAAGGCGGCAAGCAATCCGATCCTGGACTGTTGCCTGGAGGCCCTGGTGCCCCGCAAGAAAGCGGCGTACGCGGCGGCTCCTGCCGTGTGGGAGGCCCTCTCCCAGGTCTGTGGGAAGGCAGGCATCCAGGCCACGTCGGAAGACGTTGAGGCGGCTTTCAATGCTGCCGGTCGGGTGAAGGATGGGAAGGTTCTCGTCATTCTCTGACCGACCCCGCGCCTCCACATGCTTCGGTGTGTGGGGGCGCACCTTCCCCTGGAGAGGTGCGAAATGGATTCCATCCCAGAAGTATGGGCCCAGGAAACAGCCCCGGTCCCGGAAGTGAACCAACCTCCGTCCCCGGAGTGTGTGCGGTGCGGGCTTTACGCCACCTGCAAGAGTCCGGCCATTTCTGTCCTGGAGGATTCCCGACTTCAGATCGGCGGGAAGTCGGTCAAGTCGTTTCCTCTCGTCATGGTGGTGGGGCCCGGAGTCAGCAAGGAGGAGGACGCCGGAGGGGGTTCCCTGGCGGGGGGCTTCATTTCAGAGATGTTGCTGGACTACCTCAACATCTTGGAGGCCCGCTGGGTTTACGTGCCCCTGGTGCGGTGCTTCTCGGAGAAGAAGCCGGGAGTGCGGCATGTGGACCTCTGCTCCTCTGCCTTCCTGTCCCGGGAGATCGAGGGGCGGGATCCCGCCATGATCGTGACTCTGGGGAAGGAAGCCCTGGAGAGGCTGTGGCCAGAGGACATGGGGAAGGCGCCGAGCATCTTCAAGGCCAGGACGATGCCTACCCAGTTGGCCTCGGGGAGGTGGTTGTTGGCGGCCTACGACCCCAACAGCCATCGACACTACCTGGAGTCGGACGGCAAGCGGGGTCAGGATTTGTCCACGGAATACCCGCAAACGTTTTCCCTAGTGGACCAGATCCTCTCCGGGAGCTACTCCCCGGAGCGACTGACCTGGGATCGCATTCAGACCCAGGATGAACTCGAAGAGTTGCTGAAGGAGTGGAGGAACCATTCAGTTCAGCAGGTGTGCATCGACATGGAGGACGACACCTTCTGCGGGCACAGCCAGGGATGGCGCCCGTACAAGGACCCCCATCCCGGCCTGCCGGGGAAGTACACCCGCTGGCATCCGGACAACCGCCTCCTGGACTTCGGAGCGTGTGCCTTGCTGGGGCACACCGAGGCGGGCAAGCCGATCCTGAAGAACTACGCAATCAACGTTGCCCTGCTGCAAGGTCGGCCCGGACAGCCGAACCAGAACGTGACACGCCTCCTTCAGGGGAAGACCCTGATCGGGTGGAACATCAAGGTTGAGGTCCAGGATCTCTGGCTCTTCACCGGCTATGACATGATCGACCCCGCGAACGGGAACACCCTGGAAGACGGGATGATCATGCGGGCGTTGCGGGATCAGAGCCTGATCCACAATGGCCTGAAGCCTACGGCTCAGGAACTCTATTCCTGCCCCGACTGGTCCCACAAAATCTGGCAGGAACTCCACGAGGCGAAGAACCACCATGGTACGTCCTCGATGGGGGACTGCAATCCCCTTACCCGGGAGGAGTACAACATCGGGGACGTGTACTGGAACATGAGGCTGTTCCTGGAGAAGTTACCTGATACCGATTATTCCCGGATGGCCTATCGGGAATTGATCGATGGGCTTCCCTTCGTGGTGGAGATGGAGCGGGTAGGACTTCCGTTCCGGGTGGACATTGCGGAAGCAGTGCTGTCCGTCTACGAAGGGAAGATCGAGGAGCATGAGAAGGAGTTCCGAGCCCTACCCGAGTTCTTGGATGCCTGCACCGAAGCGGACCTGGATCCGGAAGACTGGACCCCGAAGAAGAAGAAGTGGTGGGAGGCGTTCTTGGGGATCTTCGGGTTGACGACCCAGGTCGGAACAACTGCTACCGGGAAGCTCTCCCAGGACGCGGATACGGTTCGGCATCTCGCCGGGGAGGGGGATGAAACCGGAGTCGGGGTGGTTCCCTGGAACCAGAAGACTCGGGCCGAAAAGGTGTTCACGATCCTGCACCGTCTGACCAAGTACCGTGACGACGTAAACAAATATCGGTACTATCTGGATTACGTTATTCCCGCTTATCCCGGAGCGGACATTCGGACGCAGGGGAGGATCCATCCGGACTACTTCATCATCAAAGCCGAGACCGAGAACCTGGGAAACAACACGAACACCCAGGAAACCGGGGGGGCCATGTCCGGACGTTTCTCCCGGACCCCGCCGCAGAATGCCAACAACAATCCGATCTTCTTGTCCCCGTATGTTGAAGAGTCGGGCTGGGGGATTCTGGAAGTGGACTATTCACAGGCCGAGATGGTCTGGATCGCCGAGAACTGCAAGGATGCGCTGCTGTCCAAATGGGTCGAGGAGGGGGCCAACCTCCACCTTCGGAAGGGGGCCATGCTGTTCTCCTACCAAACGGGCCGACCGGAGGAAGAGTTCTGGGTCTGGAGGTCGGAAGCCGACTGCAAGACGATGGACGAGGTTCATCCGGAGCAGAAGCCGTGGCGGCGGGCGGGGAAGACGGACAACTTCGCCTTCGCGTTCCTCCAGGAGCCGGAAACCATCGCTCGGACCCTGGGAATCACCGTGGAGGAGGCGTACGAAATCGGAAAGGCCTCGGACGCCCTGCACCCCAACATCAGGGCCAAGAAGATCGAGGTCTACGAAGCCCTGAATCGAGGTGAGATGGTGTACACCCACCTCTATTTGCGCCCTCGGTCGTGTCCCATGTGGGTGCCGTCGTCAATGTCCGGCGAGGTGTTCTTCTCCTGGGATCCGTCCGTGAGGAACAAGCGGAATTCCCTCAACGTGAAGCTGTTCAAGAGCATCTGGAACACCGTGGTAGCCCAGGCCGACTCCTCGGATTGCACCTTCCACATGGGGAAGAGGACTTGGCGTCGGATCCTCCAAGACGGAATTCTGGACCCCAATCTGTGTCGGCCGATGGAGTTCGTGCACGACGCCGTGAAGTGGAAGGTCCGGGAGGACTATGTTTCCACTGCGGCCCCGGTGCTCGTCCGCGAGATGGAGGCCCTGTCGGGGAACCTCCCGATCCCGTTCTCGCTGCCCTTGAGGGCCAAAGCCGAGTTCGGGCCAAGCATGGGTAGAAAGGAGAAGATCCACCTGTGAAGTGCTCGACGAAGCTGATCAACGGACGCCCATGCCCCCGGGAAGCCACGGAAGGGAAGGAGCTTTGCTCCTTCCACGACAGGAAGGGGAAACTCACCTACATAGCCTGGGAGGGGGACTTCCGCCCCCTGCTGCGGGGCCTGGACATCTACCTCCGGGACATCGTTGCCAACCTGCGGAGGATCCGGAGCGAGAGGAACATCAACAAGTACTCCGGGGGTGCGGAGTTCCCGAATGCCCTGGTGGCCTCGGAGACGCTGTTGGAGCGCCTCCAGGAGGTGCAGGACAGCATCGACCTGTGGAGGGAGACCCTCTGATGGCGAAGATCCTGGTTCCGGTGTCTGTTACTCAGGCGATTTACAACGCGGACATGGGCGAATGGAACGGAACCCTTCTGATCGGGATCCGGGCGGGAACCCCTGATTCGGGGTCGCCCTGGAGGAAAGACCCCTGGGATGAACTACGGGAGGTTGTGGGAATCCTGGCCACATGCAATCCCGCCTATGTCAAAGCGGAGGAGGACATGACCCGATGGGAGAGTTTGCTCGGGAATTCCGGGAGGGGAAAACATGGTGCACAGTCCACGGGTGCCCCTTGATCTGGGTGGAGGGAAAGAAGGGGAGGTGGGTGTTCACCTGTCCTGACTGTCACGCCGGCAAGCCGGGTGCAAGGGAAGGACCCCTGATCCGCTACAGCCAGACCTTCTGGCGGGACCGCCCGCTGACCGATAAAGAAAAAGCCTGCCCCCCAAAGAAAAGGAGTTGAAGAAGATGCAGACATTCGAAGAGGTTTCAGCCCTGGTTACGGAGGGCTTCGATCCGGAGACTGATTGTGGAGTGGTGCTGATCGCCCCCAAGGAACCGGGGATGAACGGGGAGTTCAAGGTTCTGCCGTTCGGAGGTTTTGGCTCCCGGGTGGACCACGCCATGATCGTGCTGCAGGTGGCCTTGACTCAGCCGATTGTGCAGAAGATCGCCCGGGGTATCGAGCAGGCCCAGGCGGCCTACGAAGTCATGCAGCAGAGCAAGCGGTCTCCAATCCATGTCGTGGAGGGGATCGAGGTCCCTCGTGTCTAAGAGATTCCTTTCGACCCCGGAGGAGGTGCGAACATCGTGGTTCCACGCCGAGTTCCACATGCAGGAGGGAGTGATCCGGTTCCGGGGGTTGCGACCTGGGTCGAAGGGGTTCCACCTGATCCCGGGGCCGGTGAAGTTCACCCTGGACCTGCAAAAGCTGCGAGAGTTCCCAAGGTTCTGGGCCCTCCTGCAGATCATCGTAAACCGCTGGACCCCTATACCAGGAGATGTCTCCAAGCCATCTTAGAGATGAACCTGGAGGTCGTGGCCCAGGTTGCCGGACTGGAACCTCCTAGGGTCAAAGCTACCCGGGAAGAGCGCAGACGAATCAGTCGGTTCTTCCTGGCCGCCCTGCGAATCAGCCAGTTGAGGGATGCAAGATCATGACGGATCTGGGGTCGGTGAAGAAGATCATCGGACTGTGGGAGATTCGGTCCTACGAGACCGAGAACATCCTGCTCCATGCCGACCGCATCCCCGGGGAACTGGCCTGGATCGGGGAGAGGGTGGCCTACCTGACCAAGTTGGTCGAGGACCTGGACAACGCAGTAGAGGCCGCAGAGTCCAGGTCCTTCCTCCGGGCCAAGGGAGTTACCCTGACCCGGGTCAAGACGCTGAAGGGGGGCCGGAGGGAGGAGACATTCTCGGCCTCGGATGAAGTGGCCAAGCACATCATGCGAACGGACCCTACCGTGATCGAGTTGAAGGATACCCGATCCCGCGTTCGTGAGTTGTTGGGGCGGATGCGAGGGTACTCGACCGCCCTGGACAAGAAGTCGGTACTGGTCTCGGGGATGGTTGGGATTGCCCGGGACGAACTCAGGCACAGCCAAAAAGGAGGCTACTGATGGCTTACAACGCTGCATTGATCGCAGCCCAGAGGGCGCGTAAAGACTCCGCCGCCAAGAAGGCGTTCCGGAGTGGGGGATTCACGAACCTGCCGTTCGTGCAGACCAGCGAGTTCCAGGACGGGGACTTCCAGGTCCGCCTGTGGCCGGAGCACCCCCAGAAGATCCCCGCCGGGTATCTGCGCTACCGCTCCCACAAGTACGAAATCCAGTCCGAGAACGACGTGCGCGTTGTGCAGTGCCCCCGGTCTACGAACTGGGATCCCCTTCCTCTCCGCTGGGAGGACTCGGAGGGGAACGAGGTTCCGATGGAGAGGGTGGACCCGGAAGAGCACTGGCCGGTCTTCAAAGAGCGGTGCTACGCCTGCGAGTTGACGGACCTGATCGCTCGGGAGGGGCGGGAGAATGATTTCTCCGAGGCCGTCTCCAAGCGGGTGCTGCCGAACCTGTACGGCACCGACCTGGACCACTTCTTCTACCCCTGCACCATCAAGATGGAGGTTGCTTCCCGGAGGAAAGAAGTCTCCCGGTTGGGCAAGGAGTATGAAGTCGTAGACTACAGACCATCCCAGACCAACCTGTTCAAGTGCATCCTGAAGTTGCGCCCGGGAACGGTGCAGGACTTCATCGAGAATGCAAGCCAGCAGGTTCCCGACCTGAACAACCTCCAGGCCGGAAGGTGGTTCACCATCCGCAAGGTGAACGGGGGAAGGGGGGTCGGAGGATACCAGCCGATGCTGGCCCCCTATCCGTCGGCTGCCGGGTTCGAGTTGGCGGACAACGACTACCAGAACTTCTGGACGTGGGGCACCGGAGGCAAGACCGGAGCCACGAAGCGGGCAACCTACTCGGAAATGGAAGCCCTGGCCGGGGATCCTTCGAGGAACTTGCCGGCGGTGTTCTGGTGGGCTAAGGAACTGCGGGAAATGGGTGTTCCTCTGACCGATGCCGAGGCCGAGGCTCGGGAAATCAGTGGAGTTCCCTTCTGACCTGTGGGGACGCCCTCTCGCCGGAAAGGCGGCGAAGGCTTGGGGGCGTCCCCGGGAGGAACCCTTCCCGATCTTGCCCCGTCGCTACTCCCAAACCCCAGACACCTGTCTACACCTGTGCCTGGATGATCATCCCTCCGAGGGAGTTACCGTTTGCGCCGAGTGTGGGGAGCGGTTCCCTATCAACCCGGACGATCCCAGAAATGAAGAGGTGTGCGGGCAATGGCCTTGGGACGAGTAGGGGAATACCAGATCATCTACGCGGATCCCCCTTGGTTTTACCGAGACCGGAAGTGTGGTTCTTCCAAGTTTGGACTCGGGTCCGTGGGCACGTATGGGTGCCTGGAAACCGAAAGAATCTGCAAGATTCCTGTGGGGGATTGGGTGGCTTCGAACTCGGTGCTGCTGCTGTGGACTACTTGGCCCCACCTGCTCTCCGCCCGGGAAGTGATTGATGCTTGGGGCTTCACCTATGTAACCCTCGGGTTCCTGTGGGTAAAGACCAACAAGAACTCAGGTACCCCGTTCTTCGGGCCGGGGTTCTACTCGAAGTCCAACTCCGAGCCGTGCCTGCTGGCCAAGAGGGGGAGCGGGGTTCGTCCGGTCACGAACAGCATCTCGCAGATTGTGGAGGTCCCCGGAGAGATGGTTGTGGCTCCGGCCCGGGTCGGCAAGCACAGCGAGAAGCCAGCGGCAGTGCGGAACCGCATCGTTGAACTGTTTGGGGACGTTCCCCGCCTGGAGATGTTCGCCCGGGAGAGGGCTTCAGGGTGGGACGCATGGGGGAACGAGATCGATCCTCTGGACGCTTTGGATGTGCCCGATGTTTGAGATCCGGGTTGGCGACTGCTTACAGATTCTGAAGGAGATGCCGAGTGATTCGGTCCACTGCTGCGTTACGTCTCCCCCGTATTGGGGCCTGCGAGACTACGGCGTCGATGGGCAGATTGGCCAGGAGGCCAGCCTGCAGGAGTATCTCGCGATCCTGGTGGATGTGTTCCGGGAGGTGCGCCGGGTGTTGCGCCCGGATGGGACCTGCTGGGTCAACCTCGGCGACTCCTACAGCAACAAGCAACTGCTGATGATGCCGTCCCGCATCGCTTTGGCCCTGCAAGCCGATGGCTGGTGGCTTCGATCCGAAATCATCTGGGCCAAGCCCAACCCGATGCCTGAGAGCATCACAGACCGGCCGACCTGTGCACACGAGAAGGTCTTCCTGCTGGCCAAGTCGGCGAGGTATGCCTACGACGCCGACGCGGTGCGGGAGCCCCTGGAGACGGCGGAGAAGCGAACCACGCGAATCGTCTATGATGGGAAGAGTGAAAAGACCAGCACGTTCATCCCTCCTAATCCGAATGGGCGCAACAAGCGCAACGTCTGGACCCTGCCTTCCCAACCATTCCCCGAAGCCCACTTCGCTACCTACCCTGAGAAACTGGTCGAGCCCTGTATCCGGGCCGGGAGCAGTGAGAAGGGGTGCTGCCCGGCTTGTGGATCCCCGTGGAAGCGGGTGGTAGAGGTGGACCGCAAGCCGGACACCTACTACGTCACAGGCAAGAGCGCCGCGAAGAGGGGCATGGGCCTGAATACAGCATTGAGCGGATATGGCCCAGGAGGTCCACCATCTCGCCAGACCACCGGCTGGCGCCCCACCTGCTCCTGCCCGCCCGCCGACCCGCGCCCCTGCACGGTCCTGGATCCGTTCTGTGGTTCAGGGACCACCGGGTTGGTAGCCCTCCGGGAGGGAAGGAGGTTTGTGGGGATCGAGTTGAACCCAGAATACTCCCTGATCGCGCATCGAAGGATCATAAAAGGATTGGTCAAGGCAAAATTAGACCCGTTGGACTACATCTAGGGAGGTGCGGAATGGAACTGACTTGTGAGTGCTGCGGGAAGGAGATCCTCCCGGGGGAGAAGGTCCACCCCTGTCGCTTCGGAACCGATGTTGTCTACTGCGACGATTGCTGGGAGACCCGATAATGCAGATAGCTTCAGACATAATGAATGCGCTGAAGAAGAGGATGCCGAAGCACTCCTTCGGGGTCCCGAAGGAGGAGGAGACTTGGTTCCTTACAACCGGGTCCCGGCTGCTGGACCTGAGCATCCGGGATGGAAAGTCCCCTTCCGGTCTGCCGGGGGGAAGGCTGGTGGAGTTCTATGGGCTGCCTTCCAGCGGAAAAACCGCCTTGGCTCTCAGGGTGTGCCGGGAGGCACAGAAGCAGGGGGGCATGGTTGTCTGGCTGGACGCGGAGAGAGGCTTCGAGCCAGACCTCGCCCGGCTGATTGGTGTGGACCTGGGCCAGGAAGCGTTCCTCTACACCGAGCCCTATGGTCTGGAGCACGTGCTGGGGGCCATCGAGGAGATCGCGGAAAACTACCACGAGTCTCCCGCCCCTATCGTGGTGGTGGTGGATTCCGTCTCGGGGTTGAACCCGATGGCTTACATGATGGATGACTCCACAGTGAAGGACACCCCGCCGGCAGCGGCCACGGCCAAGGAACTGCATCGATGGTTCCGGAGAGGGGCGTTCTGGTACGCCTCGGGGAGCAAGATCGTCCTGATCTTCATCTCCCACCTTACAGCGGATCCTCGCCCCTATGGCGGGGACAAGACCCCCCACGGTTCCAGCATCTCCTTCTACGCCCGCTTGCGTCTTCGCATGTCGGCAACAGACCTGAAGGACCCGGAGGGAGGAAAGAGGCTGGGGCAATGGTTGACGGCCAGGATCGTGAAGAACAAGATGGGCTCCAAGTACGCCGAGACCGAGATGCCCTTCTACTTCCACACGGGGTTCTCTCCGGCCGTGGAGAATATCTGCTACCTGCTGCAGCAGAAGGTCCTGGAGAAGACCGGGAACGGCAGGATTCGCTTCGGGGACAAGTCCTACTTGATCGGGCAGTTTCGGGACCTGTATCTGCAGGATAATCACATCCGAGAAACCGTGGACCAAATGGTTCTGGACCAGTTCCGCTCGGATCTCGAAGGCAGGAGAAAGTGAATGTCCTGGATTTGTGTGCCGGATACGGGGGGTTCTCTCTTGCCCTCAAACTCCTCGGAGATTCCTTCCGAACTGTCTGTTACGTTGAGCGGGAAACGTACTGTCAGGCCCTCCTCATGGCTCGGATGGAAGAAAAGACCCTGGATCCAGCGCCTATATGGGACGATGTTACAACCTTCGACGGCCGAGATTGGTGTGGCGTGGTGGATCTTGTCACTGCGGGCTACCCGTGCCAACCCTTCTCTTTCGCCGGAAACCGAAAGGGGGTTGAAGATCGCCGTCACCTGTGGCCCCACATCCGAAGAATCATCTCTGAGGTGCAACCCCCCCCCCTGGTCTTCTGCGAGAACGTCGAGGGCCATCTCTCCCTCGGTTTCGAGCAGGTACACCGGGAACTTCAAGACATGGGTTATGGGGTTGAGGCGGGACTATTCTCAGCGGAAGAAGTTGGGGCCC
>RZZR01000058.1 GCA_009929795.1 Deltaproteobacteria bacterium
TGCCCTCAGGAATTCCGAGGCTTCTTGGTCGTATTGCTCCGCTTCGGGGACAAGTTCCTTTTTCACTTACATGAGAAGGCTAGTCAACGACCGTCGTTTCGGACCACCTTTTAGCCTGCGAACCCTGTTGGGCAATCCCCGATAATTTTATAATCTTGCCCAACAGATATACCTCCCGGCTATTGATTTGAAGAATCGTGTAAAAAGCGGACACGCAACCCCAGAACCAAACTGGCTTTCCCAACTCGGTCAGTTGTCGCTGGTGTTATCGTCCAGCTGGTTGGGGGTTAGGTTTCAACTCCAGTATTTTTTCTGGTCGGGATTCCGGCCAGAGCCAGGTGGCGATAAATACTTGGCACGCTCAGGCCAGAGACTTGGCTGGCTTTGGTCACGTCATGATCGCAGACCTCCATCAGGTGCCGGAAATAGGCTTGGTCGCGCATGGCCTTGTATGTCGAATAGGCGAGAACGGGCCCGCTTTCTTTGGGAGCGGATGTATTGGAAGCGGGTTTGCGTTTGCCCCGGTCCAGGGAGGACATGCGGACATGGCTGGGCAGGTGCTTGGGGTACAGTACGGGATCCTGCCCAGCAGCGATCACCGCCGCTTCCATGACATTGCCGAGTTCGCGTACGTTGCCCGGCCAGGGGTACGCGGTCAGGATGGCGGTCAGTTGTTTGGAGAGTTTTTTGGGTGGCAGGGCGTAGTGGCGGCATGAGCCCTTGGTAAAATGAGACGCGAGGTGGATCAGATCGTTGCCACGCTCGCGCAGGGGAGGCAGGGAGATCTCGAGGGTGCGCAGGCGGAAAAGCAGGTCGCTGCGGAAGGTTCCGGCCCTGACCATGGCCTCCAGATCGCGATTGGTGGCGGCCACAAGGCGGAAGTCGCTGTTCTGCTCGCGCCCGGCTCCCACTGACCGGAAACGGCGTTCCTGAAGCACGCGCAGGAAAGATTTCTGTAACGAGGCGGGCAATTCGCCGACCTCGTCCAGAAAAAGTGTTCCGCCGTCTGCCTCGGCCACAAGACCCTTGTGGTTGATGTGAGCACCGGTGAAGGCACCCTTGACGTGGCCGTAGAGGATGCTTTCCATCAGACTTTCGGTCAGGTTCGAGCAGTCCACCACCACAAAGGGAGCACCCTTGCGCGGGCTGTTGGCGTGGATGGCGTGGGCGGCTAGTTCCTTGCCTACTCCGGTTTCACCAAGAAGCAGGACGCTGGCCTCGCTGCCCGCCGCCCGGGCGAGGAGTTGTTTGGCCCGCTCCATAGTCGGATCGTCGCCGATGATGCCGCAGGTATCGAAGACTGGCCGGGGCACGGCAGTGGCGCACCGGTTCTTCCGATAGCCCAGGGCACCGTTCAGAGAGGCTCGGATGCCGGCCGGGGATGCGGGTTTTCTGATGTAGTCCCATGCTCCGCTGGCCAGAGTCTCTTGCGCCCCGAAGCTGTCGAGCTGTCCCGTGAGGACAATGATCTCCGGCTGGCCCGGGGTGGCCGCCAGGTCGTTGATGGCCTTGTGGCCATCCCCGTCGGGTAGGTGGAGGTCGAGGTAGATGACATCGACTCCAGTTTCCGCCAGAGCGATGCCTGATGCCAGGTTTTCGGCCATTGCAACCTCGTGGCCCATGTCCTCGAAGCATCGGAAAAGGCTACTACGGATGAGTTCGTCGTCGTCGATTACGAGAATTTTGGCCATGGCAGTTTCCTACGCACAGAATTGTCTGATTTTTTCCACCAGTACTCTGGGTGACATGGGTTTCATGACAAACCCGGCCACTCCTGCTCCGGATGCCTGGGCCTCAAGCTTCGGCTCCACATGGCCCGTGCAGATGACGATCCTTGCCCGGCTGTCGTGGTCGAGGATGCGAGTCGCCAGCTCCAGGCCGGTCATATCGGGCATGGACTGGTCAGTGAGCACCAAATCATATTGCCCCCTGGCGTGGAAATATTCCTTGAGTCCCTCTTGTCCGCTGTCAGCCGTGAAGACTTCATAGCCCGCGTCGCGCAGCACCCGCTGCATGGCCTGGAGCGCGCCGTGATCGTCGTCCACCAGCAGGATGCGGCCTGTAGTCCGAGACGCCTGTCGCGGTTCCTCGACGGTTGGGCTGGCCGCAGGTGCGGCACAGGGCAAATAGACAGTGAACACCGTGCCCGAACCTGACACACTGTCCACGTGGATGGACCCGCCGTTGCAACTGGTGATGGCATGGACCACGGCCAGTCCCATGCCGGTGCCGCCGCTGTTCTTTTTGCTGGTGTAGAAGGGCTCGAAGATGCGCTCCATAGCCTCGGACTCAATGCCGCATCCCGTGTCGGCTACCTTCAGCACCACATGGCTGCCCAGCCTAAGCCCTAGGTGCGGAGCGTCCTTTTGCGACGAAAGATGCAGATTGGTGATGGAAACGGACAAGGTACCACCATCGGGCATGGCCTGCACCGCGTTGCGGCAGAGATTGAGCAGCAGTTGCTGGATCTGCGAGGGGTTTGCCATGACGCAATCCTGGTCCGCCGAGGAGTTCACGGTCAGCTTAATATGCCCGGGCAGCGAGGCCTGGAGCAGGGCCAGATTCTCCCGGGCCAGCGGGGTCAGGTGAAGCGGCGAGCGCGATACGTCCTGCTGGCGGCTGTACTCCAGCACCTGTTCCACCAGTTCGGCGGCCTTGTAGGCGGCACGCAGCGCTTCGGCCAACGGCGAGACCATGGCCGTGTCCGTTGATTTGCCCAACACATGGTCGATATTGAAGATTATCGGCACAAGGTTGTTATTGAGGTCGTGGGCGATGCCGCCTGCCAGTACGCCTATGGCTCGCATCTTCTGGGCCTGGAAAAGCTCTCTCTCCACTCGCTTCAACTCGGTTATGTCCACGCCCAATTCCATAACTAGGGGTTCGCCGCTCTCGTCCTCAAAGGGATAGTCGTAGATGTGGAAGGTCCGGCCATCGTTGTCCGTGAACTGCCAGTCAACCGGTTTGCCGGTCGCAAAGACCGTGAAAGTCGGGCATTGCGGACAGGGGGTGCTGCGTCCTCCGAACACCTCGTAGCATCGCTTTCCCTCGGTATGGCCGTAAAATGTGATGGTCTTCTTGTTGGCATATGCAACGGTGTAGTCGAGCCGCTGCATGTACACGAAGACAGGTAAGTCGTCGATTACGTCGAAGAAGAGTTTGCGCCCGCGCGCACGCAACAGATCCGATTTTCGGCGCGCCATGCGCTCAGCGCGCAGGGCGTCCTCAAGCCACGCCACATCCTGCCCGGACCCCAGATCGACGATGACCATCTCTTGCTGGCCGAGAGGGATCAATCGGCAGCTCAGGCCGCGCACACCGTCCGCTGTCGTGTCATTCCAATGGAACCGGCACTCCTCCCCGCTTTGGCGGACCTCTTTGAGTTCGGCGTCGAGCGCGGTCATGAGCGATACCGGAAGCCCGAGTCGTTCCGGAACCGATCCTGTCGGCGTTGCAACAGGGCTTCTACTCAATTGAGCTATCAGCCTGCCAAAGGCTTGGTTGGCTTGGACCACGACGTTGTCGCGGTCCAGCGTGGCGAGGGCGCACGGACTGTGTTCGGCGTAACGCTGGAAAAATGAGGTCATGAACACACCTCGATACCTCGAAAAAAATAACATTTTTATACATACATAAAAGAATCATATTTTGCCTTTATCTCAGCAATTGTTCAACTCCAGCGATTTATGGCATAATATATTGTTATAACTAATATTATTTTTAAAACTGAGCGGTTGAGACGATTCTCATGTTTAAAAAAATAATTATTAAAAATGATAATTTGCTCATTGATTTCCTTGGTATGTCCGCGACGGTCTTTCGATAATTATTTTCAACATACTAATTTATAAAGAATACGTATCATTCATGGCGAAATGGCATGCCAATTGTAAATGTCAATAAAATTTCATTTATGAAAACAAAAGAAAAAATAACCATTGAAATTGGTATCAGAATTGCCAAAAAGAGGAAGTCACGCCAATGAGTCTGCCCAAAACACCATCCATTGACAGCATCGAGAAGCAAATCAGGGATCATGACATTCATTTTGTCCGTTTCGAGCAGTCCGACCTGCACGGCGTTTCCCGGAGCAAGACCGTGCCGGTGGGCTTCTTTATGGACTATCTGAAGAACGGGCTCAATTTTTACGGCGGCCTACTGGGGCTGGACATCCAGTCCATGGTGCCCACGGGCACGGGCTATGCCGAGGAAGTGTCCTTTGAGGACCATTGTACCGTGCCGGACCTGTCCACCTTCACCGTGCTGCCGTGGGTGCCCAACACGGCCAACATCACTGTGGACCCCTATTGGTACGATGGTCGGCCTGCCATGGCTTCGCCTCGTCTGCTGCTCAAAAGGATTCTCAGCGAATTCGACGCCATGGGCTATATCTGTCGTCTTGGATACGAGTTCGAGTTCTATGTGCTCGACCGCGAGACCCGCAAGCCCGTGTACGGGGGCCAGCCCATCTTCGTGACCCTCAAGAACAACTTCGACATCGACTACACCTACGACCTGATGCGCAAGATGGACCAGGCCGGGGTGCGCATCATCACCCAGAACTCCGAACACGGTCCGGGGCAGCAGGAAATCAACCTGCACTACCAGGACGGTCTGGCCGCAGCGGACACCGCCTTTCTCTACAAGATGGGAGCCAAGGAAATATCCCTCCAGCACGGGTACATCGCCACCTGGCTGACCAAGCCGTTCATCGATTCCAGCGCGTCCGGCTCTCACTTCCATGTCAGTCTCATCGACAAGAAGACCGGAAAGAACGCCTTCAACGACCCGGAAGGCGAATTCGGCCTTTCCCCGCTGGCGCGTAACTTCCTGGCGGGCATGCTCAAGCACGCCCGGGCCAATTCCGTGTTCACCGCGCCGACCATCAATTGCTACAAGCGCTATCGCGTCAACTCCTTTGCCCCGCACAGCGCCACCTGGGGCATGGAGAACCGGACCGTGGGCATCCGCCTCAAGGGGTGTCGCGGTGAAAGCACCCATTTCGAAAACCGCCTGGCCTGCGGCGGAACCAACCCCTACCTGCTGGCCTTGAGCACCCTGGCCGCCGGGCTTGAGGGCATCCGCTCGGCCCCCGATTTGCCCTCCCCGGTGCTGGGCATCGCCTACGAGCGCGAGGATCTGCCGAGGCTCCCCTTCACCCTGGACGAGGCCATCGAGGCCTTTGAGCAGGACACCGAACTGCATTCGGTCCTGGACCCCGAGTTCATCAAGCTGGTCCTGGCCGTGAAGAAGTACGAGGTGGAAACCGCCAGGGGGCAGTTCAAGGACTACGGAACCCCGGAATTCAACAACCGGGTTGATCCCTGGGAATGGGACTACTTCCTGGAACTGATCTAGGCCTGAAGCACTTTCACTCATCAGCGCGCAGCTTTCAGGAGAAGACATGTCCATCGCAATACCGGTCGTGGAACTGGCCGGAACACCATACGAGATAGGGCTTGGGCACGGCAGGGCCATGAAGGAACTGATCGTGTCGCTGACAACGTCCATCACCAGGGTGCATCAGCAAAACAACGCCCTGCTCAGGGTCGATCGCGAGTCCCTGGTCCTCTTTTGCATGAAGAACCTCGGGCAGCTCCAGAAGTTTTCGCCCGAGCTGGTGCTTGAGATGCGCGGCATCGCCGATGGCGCGGGCATCCCTTTCGAGGATGTGCTGTACCTAAACTGCTTTCTCGAACTGGAGGAGCTGCGGGCGCCGGAGCTTGGCGCGCGTCTGCTGCCCGACTCCCTGTGGGGATGCACCACCTTCAACGTGACCGGCCAGTCCGGGCTCGGAGGCCGGGCCTTCATCGGCCAGACCTACGACATGGAGAAGTTCTACGAGCCGTATCTCTGCCTGCTGCGGATCACCCCGCAGGAGGGGCCGGCTATGCTGGTGATCACCTTTGCCGGCATGCTCGGCGTCTGTGGCATGAACGCCCGGGGCCTGGGGGCGGTCATCAACAAGGTGGCGGCCACCGACGCCCGCCACGGGGTTATCTATCCGATTGTCATGCGCAAGGCGCTGGGTGCCGAGCGCGTGGGGGACGCCCTGGGGGCTATGATCTTCTCCCAGCGCGCCTCGGGCATCACCTACCAGTTGGCCGGGCAGGGCGTGGCCTTTTGCGTCGAGACCTCGGCCACGCGCTACCAGCTACTCCCCATCGACGGAGCTATCGCCCATACCAACCACTTCGTGGGCGACGAGATGCGCCGGTTCGAGACGGCCAACTGGCTCAGCCACGGCGGCTCCATGGTCCGCAAGCAGGTGGCCGACGCCTTCCTGGCGCGCCATCGGGGGAGTTTGGAATTCGAAAAGCTCAAGGAATTGACCTGCGATCACACCAACCACCCGCGCTGCATCTGCGCCCACGGCTTTCCCGGCGAGGCGGAGACCACCGCCTTTCACACCGTGTTCGGGGTGGTCATGGAGCCCGGGGCCGGAGTCATGGATCTGTGTCCAGGAAACCCCTGCGAAAACGGATATGTACGCCTCTCTTTGTAGGCGGCCATGTTGTTTCGGAATAGTGGATTGATATATTTGGATAAATCTATACCAGCCGAGGTGAATCGTGAAAATCGGGAATGAATCTGTTGAAGGTGCGTTGAAGGAGTTTGATGCTGGTGGCATGTCCCGCCGGGATTTTCTCAGGAAGATGTCCATCCTGGGCATCTCTGCCGTGGTGGCCAATGCCGTGGCTGTCTCGCCCCTTGGTGCGCTCAATGCCTACGCGGCCATCAAGGGTGCCGAGGACCGCGCCTGGGAGCTGGCCAAGGCGGCGGCCGCCAAGGCCGAGAAAAAGACACTGACCCTGCTCATCCCCACCGGCTCCATCGGCAACATGACCCCGTACGTGGACAAGTGGAAGAACGAGCTTGGCATCACCCTGGAATTCATTGAGGAGCCCGACGAGGTCGTCCACACCAAGGGCATGCAGGAGGCCGTGGCCAAGACCGGCCGCTACGACGTGATGATGCCCACGGCCATGTCCTACCCGGATTGGATCGACTCCGGCGTCATCTACGATCTGACCGAATGGACCGAAAAGTACGATCCCGAGCTTTTCAACAAGGATTGGGGCGTGGTCTTCCCGGCCAGCCATCATGCCCAGCTCTACAACGGGCGCGTGGCGGGCCTGCTCAACGACGGTGACCAGATCACGCTGCTGTGCCGCGACGACAAGCTCAAGGACCCGGCCAAGGTCAAGGCCTTTGAGGACAAGTTCGGCCGCAAGCTCGCCGTGCCCGACACCTGGGCCGAGTACCGCGACCTGGCCGAATTCATGCACGACCCGGCAAACGGATTTTACGGCAGCCTCGAATACCGTTCGCCCTACTATGTCAAGTGGATGTTCATGCAGCGCCTCGTGTCCAAGGGCGTACTCTACTTCGACGGCGACATGAATCCAACCTTCAACTCCGACGAGGGCGTCCAGGTACTCGAAGAGATGCTGGCCATGAACCAGTTCCTGCATCCCGACGCCTTCAGCTTCACCTGGTCCTCCAACTACAACGCCTTTGGCCGGGGCGAAGGCTTTATGAACATCGTCTGGCCGTCGGGCTTCAAGTATTCCAAGGCCCCGTCCACCGGCCCGGCCACCACCGGCAAGATCGCGGCCACGGTCATGCCCGCCGACTTCACCAAGGACGGCACCAAGGTATACGCGGGCCTGTTCTGCTGGGGCTACGGCTACGCTGTCTCCAAATACTCCGCCAACCCGGAGCTGGCCTACGCCTACGCCCAGTGGATGACCTCGCCCACCATCTCGGCCGACGCCATTCCCTACCTGGGCGGCTACTCCGATCCCTACCGCGTCAACCACATGCTCGCGCCCACCCAGCGGCTGATCGACACCTACTCCCCGGAGTACCTCAAGACCCTGTACGACAACATGGTCAACACCGTTCCCGACTTCTGTCTGCCCGGTGGATTCGAGTATCAGGACGCCCTGGACAAGCAGGTGCACGCATGCATGACCGGCGCCAAGAAGCCCAAGGACGCCCTGGCGGCCGCAGCCCAATCCTTTGAGCGCATCACCCGCCGCATCGGCAAGGACAAGGTACGCAAATCCTGGCTTTCCCTGGCCAAGAACTTGGCCGAACCCATCAGGAAGGCCAGCGGTGCGGACAAGTGGAGCTAACCGGTTGACAATCCGCTGCCGTCACCGGCCGAGCGGCCGGTGACGGCAGCATGAACCCCGCAAAGGATCACATGCTCAATATGCCAACAACCAAGCCGCTCCGCAACAAGCCGAGCGGTCTCAGCAACAGCGCCATTGCCCGGATGTTCACCCTGCCCGGGCAGGTGGTCTCCGTGTTGGTCCTGGTGGTGCCCCTCATGGTGGCCCTGTACATGAGCTTCACCGACTGGTCTCCGACGCGCGGGTCACTCTTCGATGCCGGGTTCGTCGGGTTTGAAAATTATAGCGAACTGCTCGTCTGGGACACGCGCTTTCTCTTCGCCGTGCTGCGCACCGTTCTCATCTCCGTGGTCTGCCTGAGTCTCGAATTCGTCCTCGGGCTGGGCCTTGCCGTGCTTTTCTTGCGTCGGTTCAGGGGAAAATCGCTGCTCTTTTCCGCCTTTCTCACGCCCATGATGATTCTGCCCGTGGTCGTGGGGTATATTTTCTGGATGCTCTTCCAGTCCAACGGCCCCATCAACCAGATGATCGAGTTCGTCTTCGGGGCCGAAGCCACGGTAGAGTGGTTCCGCAGTTCCACGGCGGCCATCATCGCCGTGATCGTCACCGAAGTATGGCACTGGACGCCGCTCTTCTTCCTTATTTTGCTCTCGGGCCTCAACGCCGTGCCCGAGAACCCGGTCAGGGCCGCGGTCATCCTGGGTGCCAACCCCCGCCAGGTGTTCTGGCGGGTGATCATGCCCACCCTCAAGCCGGTGATCATCGTGGCCTTCGTCATCCGGTCCATGGAGATCATCAAGCTCTTTGACGAGGTCTTCATGCTCACCCGCGGCGGCCCGGGATCAGCCACCGAGACCATCAGTCTCTACATCTACAAGCTGGCCTTCAACGACTTTCAGTTGGCGTACGGGGCGGCCGCCGCATTCATCGTGCTCGTCGGTTCCCTGCTGCTGGTTCACCTTCTGCTCGCCCCGGTGCGGGACCAACTCCTGGAGACCGAACGCTGATGCACGACAAGAATCTCTCCCCGCTGCAAGCGGTCATTTTGATGCTGGCCCTGGCCATAGTCCTCTTCCCGGTCTTCTGGATTCTGATGACGGCCATCAAACCGCCCACGGACTGGAACGCCTCGCCCGCCATCTGGATTCCCACGGAGCCGACCCTGGTCAACTTCCAGACCCTGTTCGATCCCGAGGCCCTGGGCAAATACGGCGTGGGCGGTGTCAGCCAGCCTGCCACCAAGGCCGTACTCGGCTCGCTCATGGCCACCATCGTGGCCACGGCCTTGTCCGTGACCATCGGCCTCTTCTCGGCCATCGGCATCTCGCGCTACAGCAGCGGCGGCAAGGCAACGCCCCTGATCATCCTCTCGGGGCGGATGTTTCCGCCAGCTGCCATCGCCGTGCCGTTTGTCATTATTTTTTCAAATGTCGGGCTCATCGACAGCTATGCCGGACTCATCGCCATCTACGTGGCCGTGACCTTGCCGTTCTCCACCTGGATGCTCAAGAGCTTCGTGGACGACCTTCCCCGGGAGATCGAGGAGGCGGCCATGATCGACGGCCGCTCCAAGCTCATGGCCCATCTGACAGTGACCATCCCGCTGATCAAGGGCGGGTTGTTCGCCACGACCATGTTCATCTTCATCCTAAACTGGTCGGAGTTCATGTTCGCCCTGGTGCTCTCCTATACCGACGTCAGCACCATCCCGGTACAACTGGCCAAGTATGTGACGGCCACGGCGGGCACCCTGTATGGCGTCCAGGCCGCCCTGGCCGTCCTGGCCATGATTCCGCTGGTCGTAGTGGGGTATCTCATCCAGTCGCATCTCGCCCGCGGCATGACCTTTGGAGCGATCAAGCAATGAGCAAGCCAAAACTCGAACTGGTCTCTCTACACAAGGAATACGACAACGGCTCGGTCATCGCGGTGGAGGACATCGACCTGCGTGTCGAGGCCGGGGAGACCGTGGCCTTGCTCGGTTCGTCCGGCTGCGGAAAGTCCACGACCCTGAACATGATCGTGGGCCTTGAGTCGCCCACTTCCGGTGACATCCAGATCGACGGCAAGTCCGTGGTTGCCGTGCCGGCCGGCAAGCGCAACGTGGGGCTCGTGTTTCAGGACTATGCAGTCTTCACATCCATGACCGTGCGCAAGAATCTCGCCTTTGGCCTAGAGGTGCGCGGCAAGTATGTGCTGGAGATCAACCGGGCGGTGGAGGCGGTGGCCGAACTGCTCGGCATGTCCGACAAACTGGAGGCCAAGGCCAAGGATTTGGGCGGTTCCGAATTGCAGCGGGTGGCCATCGGTCGGACCCTGGTCACCAAGCCCTCCATCCTGCTTCTGGACGAGCCCCTCTCCAACCTGGAGACTTCGGCCCGGCTGGCCATGCGCAAGGAACTGCGCCGGCTCCAGAGTGAAATCGGCCTGACCATCATCTATGTCACCCACGACCAGGTGGAGGCGCTCTCCCTGGCCGACCGCATCGCAGTCATGAACGCGGGCCGGATTCTTCAGATAGAGAAGGCCTCCACCATCTGCGCCAGGCCGGGGCACACATTCGTAGCCGGGTTCCTTGGCTCGCCGCCCATGAATCTGGTCCGGGGGAAGTTCGAGGAGAGCGGCGGCGAAGTGTTCTTCCGGCGCGGCGATTTTTCCCTGTCCCTCGGGGCAGGCGCGACTGTTCCGGAGGGCTACTTCACCTTGGGCATGCGTGCGGAGTCCATTCGTCTCGCCTCGGGTGCGGACGTCAGGTTCACCGGGCGGGTCATAATGCTTGAGCCGCGTGGCTCTGAGGCGGTGCTGACCGTGGACGTGGGCAAGAAGATGCTCAAGGTCGTGGTGCCGCCCCATGCCCGGCTGGCAGAGGGTGAAGTGGTTGGTCTGAATGTGGATCAGGAGTCCCTGCATTTCTTTGATGGCGATAGCAACCGCGCAACGAGCCTCGAATTTGCCGGGAGGATTTTTTGATGAACGATGCGGCTATGAACCGGCAACGCCACACCCTGTGCTTGGATGGTGTCAGCAAGCGTTTTCGAGCCACAAAGGCCCTTGACGAGGTCAGCTTCAAAGTGCCCGAGGGCTCACTGACGGTCATCCTTGGCTCTGCTGGGGCCGGCAAGACCACCACGCTGCGTCTCATCGCCGGGCTCGACAAACCCGACGCGGGGCGCATTGAGCTTGCGGGCAGCGATGTGGCCGGGTGGGAGCCCAAGGACCGCAACGTGGCCATGATTTTCGACAACTTGGCCCTGTATCCGGACAAGACCGGGTTCGACAATATCGCCAGTCCTCTGGTCATCCGGGGAGAGAATAGGGAGGTCATCAAGGGGCGGGTAGGCGAGATGGCCCGGACCCTCCAGATCACCCACATCATGAAACGGCTTCCCAAGACCATGAGCGGCGGCGAGCGTCAGCGAGTGGCACTGGGTCGAGCCCTTATCCGCACCCCGAACTTGTTTCTGCTCGACGAGCCGCTGTCGAGTCTGGACGCCAAGCTGCGCATTGAGCTGCGGGCCGAGCTGCGGCGCATGCAGCGTGAGCACGGCCATACCTTCCTGCTGGCCACGCCGGACTTCCACGAGGCCATGGGCATCGCTGACACTATCGTCATGCTTCGCGAGGGGCGGGTGGTTCAGATCGAAACGCCTCAGACCATGTACGACCAGCCCGCCGACCGGGAGGTGGCCGAGTTCATCGGCGCGCCCCGGATCAACCTGGTAGCGGCCAGTCATGATCCCGATACGGCCAGCCTACGCTTTGCCGGGGCGTGCGTGGATCTTCCGGTCCATCTGCGCAGGCTGCTTGGGCTTGCCTCGGCCGAGTTCGAGCTTGGAATTCGACCCGAGCATCTCCGGTTGGCCGACCCGGACAGTGCGTCCATTCGGGCCGAGCTGATCGATGTTGAGTCACTGGGACCTCGCTCGGTGATCACGGTGCGCAATGAGGCGGCGGAACTGCGCCTGCTGGTGGACAGCCTGGACACCGTTTCCCTCGAACTGCACAGTCCCGTTGGCGTCGAGCTGGCCCATGCCGCGAGGTTCCTCGCCTTTGATCCCGCCACAGGCAGGCGCATGCGCCCGGATGCGTAGCCCCAGAAGGCATGGCTTCGACCATCCTCCATCGAGAACACGATGATCAATATATTCATCACCTATCGCTGCAACCTTGCCTGCCGTTACTGCTTTGCCCGGGAGTTGATCGACGAATACCCGCAGGACATGGACGAGGTCCGGTTCGACACACTGCTCAGTTGGATGCGCAAAACCGCGCTCCCTGCCGCCGCCTTCATCGGCGGTGAGCCGACCCTGCACCCGGATCTGGCGGACATGATCGAGCGCACCACAGATGCCGGGATAGCACCAGTGCTTTTCACCAACGGCCTCTTCCGGCCCGGTCTGGCGGAACGACTTGCACCTTTGGTCTCCAACTTCGTGGTCAACTACAACGATCCGTCGCTGTACACCCCGGTCCAGCGCAATACCCTGCGCGCCACCCTGTCGCGGCTGCACGATTTGGGTGCACGGATCACTTTTTCCAAGAATTTTTCTCACGAGTGCTGTGAGTTCGAGTATCTGCTCAGTGGGTGCGAGGAGTATGGTGTGTCCTCGGTGCGGTATGACATCTCGCGGCCGAGCGCCAGCGCTGCCAATGATCACTTCACCAATGCCGAAATGGCTGGTATAATCTCGCACATCGTTCGTTTCGTGAAGGGATGCGAGGAGAGGGGCATCCGCACCGGCCTAGATTGCAGCGTCAGACTGTGCGACCTCAGGGTGGAGGATCGCAGCTATCTCGAGCGCGTGTCCATGAAGTTTACCGGCGTATGCCACCCGTCCATCGACGTGCACCCGGATCTGTCTGCCTCTTACTGCCTACCCATGAGTGACATTCGCGTGGCGGACGTGACCGCCTATCCCAACCGGGACGCACTGATGTGGCATTTTGCCGAGCTGGTGCGGCCAGTTCGTCAAGCCAGCGTCTCGGGCGAATGTTTTGATTGCCGGGATTTTATGCGGAGGTGCCAAGGCGGGTGCATGGCCCTCAATCGCTCGCAGTGCGACCGTCCCGATAGTCCAGCCTGTGCCCCCAACCTACCGGAGATCAAATGAAAACGAGCACGCAGCGGATCATCACGACCTGCACGCGGGACTGCCCCAATGCCTGCGGGTTGGTAGCCACGGTGGATGGCGGAAGGCTTATCAGGCTCGTTGGCGACCCGGACCACCCCCTAACCAGGGGAGTAGCCTGCCATAAGACGGCCAAGTATATTGATCGGGTATACAGCCCTGAACGTATCACCCACCCCATGATGCGCAGACAGGGCCGTTGGGAGCGGGCTACCTGGGACGAGGTCCTCGACCTCATCGCCGACCGGATACGCCGTATCGTGGAGGAGTCTGGACCTGAGGCCATTCTTTACTATCAAGGATATGGCGAGCGCACCGCGCTCAAGCTGCTCCACAGATATTTTTTCAATATGCTCGGCGGAGTGACGACCCTGCGGGGTTCGCTGTGCGGCGGGGCAGGGCAGGGGGCGCAAAATCTTGATTTCGGCGAGAGGGTGTCCCATGATCCCCTCGATCATCGCAACAGCCGCTCCATGGTGCTGTGGGCGAGGAACCCGGCCTCCACCAATATCTGCCTCGTGCCCATCATCCGCGATATCAGGAAGCGCGGCGGCTCGGTCATCGTCATCGACCCTGCGGGCACCAGATCTGCCGCCCTGGCCGATCACCACATCAGACCCAGGCCCGGCTATGACGGCTACTTGGCCATGGCTGCGGCCAAGCTCATCCTCTCGGCCGGGGGCGAGGACCGGGAATTTATCAATCACTTTAGCGAGGGTTATGAACGGTTCCGGGCCATTCTGGACCGTCATGGCGTGGCCGAGTTGTGCGCCATGGCCGGGGTGAGCACCACGGACGCCGTGATCCTGGCCAATACCCTCATGGCACAGAAGCCCACCTCCGTCCTGCTCGGCTGGGGGCTGCACCGCTATGAGAACGCCCATTACCTGATCCGAGCCGTGGATGCCCTTGGGGCTATAAGCGGCAACATCGGCGTGCCCGGAGGCGGCGTCAGCCAGGGTTTCGAGGAATACGGACCATTCGACCGGCACTACTGGGGCGACACCCTCAACCCGCCGCGCCGGACCCTGCTCATCGCCAGGGTGGGCGAGGAAATCCTCAACGCCGTGGACCCGAAAATCCGAATGATCTTCGTCACGGCGGCCAATCCGCTGTGCATGGCCCCCAACACGGCCAAGGTGGCCGAGGCCTTCGACAGCGCCGAGTTCGTGGTCTACTCCGGCCATTTCATGGACGACACGGCGGATCATGCCCAGGTTTTCCTGCCTGCTACGACCTTTCTGGAGGAGGACGACGTCACGGCCAGCTACGGCCACAACTATGTCGGGCCGGTCAACCGGGTCATCGAGCCGGTGGGCGAGTGCCGCTCCGAGTATCGCATGTTTCACGGGCTGGCGGCCCGGTTTCCCTTTGCGGATCGGTTCCGGCGGAACGAGGACGAGTGGCTGCGCGACCTGTGCGCGCCCATATGGGCTATGGGCTGCGATCTGCCCGCCCTGCGGCGCGGTGCATTCAGGCTTGATGCGCCCATGGTCCCCTACGCGGACCGGACATTCCCCACCCCCTCAGGCAAATTCCGCTTCATGACCGAATTCGAGCCCGGCGAGTTGCCGCGGCACGACCCGGAATATCCGTACCGCCTGCTGACCATCGCGCCCCATGGCTTCATCTGCTCGGAGCGGACCATGGCCGACCACGAGCCCCTCCCGATCATCATCCTCAACGCGCAGGAGGCCGCAAACAACGGGTTGCGCGACAACGACCCCGTGCTCGTGACCAGCCCTGTTGGCCGGGTCCGGGCCAAGCTTCAGGTGGACTTGGATCAGCGCCCTGACGTGGCCGTGACCGAGCGCGGCGGTTGGACCAAGGCGGGCCACGGGCTCAATCTGCTTACTCGGGATATGGTCAGCGCTGTGGGTCAGGGCACTCCCTTTTACGAAACGGCGGTGGCCATCACCCCTTGCCCGCAGGAGGGGGGCATGGGTGCGCGAGTTTTGGTGGTGCGGCATAGTCCCCATGCTCCAGGCGGGGTGTTTTGCAAAGAGTTGGAGCGGCTGGGCGCGATGCTGACCACAGTCAGTCCCCTCGAGGGCGATGCCCTGCCGCAGAGTCCGGACAACTATGAAGGGCTGGTGGTTCTTGGTGGCCCGCAGCACGCCTTTGACGACAAGGCCTCGCCGCATTTTGTGCCGCTGATGCGTCTGATGCGCGAGTTCGATGCAGCTGGCAGGCCTGTGGCGGGCATCTGCCTTGGGTGCCAGCTACTGGCCAGGGCTTACGGCGGCAAAACGTGGACCATGGACGGTCTCGAATTCGGCTTCATCACCCATCGGGTGACCAAAGCTGGCATGGCCGACCGCGTCATCGGCAGTGCCCTGCCGCTGCCGCCCCTGATGGAGTTTCACGAGGATTCCTTTGACCTGCCTGAAGGAGCTGAACTGCTTGTGATCGGAGACTTCTGCGCCAACCAGTGCTTTCGCATCGGTAACAATGCCTATGGATTCCAGTTTCACCTGGAGGTGGACTCGCGAATCGCGGACTATTGGATCACGGGCTTTCGTAATGGGGAGTTTGGCAATTACGCCGGGTATGTGGGGCAGTTTGGCGATGAGTTCTTCGTGGCTGTTCGTCAGCGACTGCCGGTTCTGGTGGCCGAGTCAGAGGCATGGTGTCGCAAGGTGGCTGCGGCCTGGGCAGCTGCCCTGTAATCACTGTGGGCCAATGAAGGTCTTTGCTGATAAAATGCACAAATCACTATGCATTCGTTGGGTCAATCTCGGTGAGTAATGGGAGGCCAATTAGTCGACCCTGAAAAATGCCGTTTTTCACCTACACTGCCACGCGCAACGAATTTTGATGTGAACCATGTCTGACTCGGCCAGAGAAAAAAAAGGCCAAAAAAAGGGCCATGGCCCTGATCAGTTTCCTG
>RZZR01000059.1 GCA_009929795.1 Deltaproteobacteria bacterium
GGCCTGCGTTCCCGGACCCTGGAGGGGAAAGTCTGGCGGCTTGGCGACATTGTCCACTCCACCCCGGTGAGCGTGGGCCAGCCCGTCGAGAATTATCACGTCATCTATTCCAGTGAATCCTATCTGAACTATCTCAGACTGTTCGGCAATAGGGAGACCATGGTCTATGTGGGGGCCAACGACGGCATGCTCCACGCGTTCACCTCATGGCAGTACAACTCCACATCCAAGCAGTTTTCAAAGCCTGTTTCGGCTCCGTCATCGGAACGAATAGGCGACGAGATCTGGGCGTACATTCCCCAGACCTTGCTGCCTCATCTCAAATGGCTGGCCGATCCGGAATATACTCACGTTTATTACGTCGACGAAAGGCCAAGGGTCTTTGATGCCCAGATTCTTCCCGACGGAACGCATTACTCCGATCCCGCCTCGGGCAAGAATTGGGGGACGTTTCTTTTGTGCGGCCTGCGCATGGGCGGCAAACATATCTGGGCAGAAGGGGACTTCGGGAGCGGAAACGAGATTCGGAATTTCGATCCGGTCTATTTCCTCATGGACGTGACGGACCCCCGCAATCCGAGGCTCATGTGGGAGCGAAGCTACGGCAAGATGGGATTGTCCATGTCGAGGCCGAGCATCGTCAAAGGCAAGGACTCGTGGTTTGCCGTGTTTGGCTCCGGTCCCATGACCTACGATGGAGCGAGTTCACAGAACGGGTACGTGTTCGTGGTCGATCTGGTCACGGGGAATCCGGTTTCCGGAGGCGCAGGAGACTGGCTCTTTGACACGGGTCAGAAAAATGCCTTCATGGGCGCCTCAGCAGCCTTGGACAAGAACCTCAACTTTTGCGTGGACACCGTGTATATTGGTGAGACCTACGCTCAAGGCGGTTCGTGGAATGGCAACCTCTATAAGATCGCGATTCCGGCTCTGAACGGCGGCAATTTTGATCCGAGTGATCCGAGTTTCTACGAATCCGACCCGACCAAGTGGAAGTTCAGCAAGGTATTTGCGGCGGGCCAGCCCATTACGGCGGCTCCTTCCATCAGCGTCGACAGCGTGGACAACGTCTGGGTGTATTTCGGGACCGGACGGTTCTATTCCCTGCTGGACAAGGCTTCCACTGCCACGGAGTATTTCTATGGGATCAAGGATCCTTTCTACAATCCAGCGCACAAGTCGGGAGGTTTTCTGGGCGGGGACTATTATCAAAACTACTCCAAAAATCTGATTTTGGACGCTGGCGATCTCCTGGATTCTGATCCATTTGAGGTCAGGGCGGCAACGGCCCGGGTCTATCAAGGCACCCAGCTGTTTGGAACCGGATCCTATCAGGACTTTATCCTGTATTCTCGGCAATTCGACGGCTGGAAATTGACTATGCAGGAACTCGGCGAAAGGGTTCTGGAGAAGCCTTCCATCATCGGTGGCACGGTTCTTTTCGTTTCGTACGTGCCAAACGATGATGTCTGCGGGTTTGGCGGTGAGAGCAATTTCTACGGTGTCTACTACGAAACCGGTGCAGCGTATACTAAAGACATCCTGTACAGCCAAAGCACTAGAAAACTCGATGTCGACGGCCTGAAGGACGAACTTGTTTTTGACAGAAAGATATCGATCGGGTCTGGAAAGGCTTCTGGAATCAGTATTCACGCCGGGCAGCAGGATGGTGCGACGGCAAACGTTCAGATGAGCACGGGTGATGTTTTGCAGATCGACATCGACCCTGCCCTGAGCTTCAAGAGCAGACTGATATACTGGAAGGAATTGGATCGTGAAAATTGATTTATTACGGAGTTGGTTATGAAACTCAATATGTATGGTCAGATCGGACTCGGTTTCCTCATGGTGTTCTTCATCGCCTGTCAGGGTTTCGCCCAAGGTGACGCCGTGACGGAAATGCCCGAGCGTGGAGAATTATTGACGACCACCTTGGTCTACAAGGGTCCCGGATATGTCTCCATCGTCGATATCCCCTGGGACGTCGACGAGGATGCGATTATTCTCGATGGCAACGGTAAGCCGATGACCCTGGCCCAATTACCCATTCCGTGCGATGCCGAAGTCGTCCTTGAACATCGAACAAACGACAGGAACATGGTCAAGGCCATCAAGGTGTTGAGGGTGCATCCCGGGGCCACGGCTGTCTGGCCTTGAATTGAAGAAAATTGTCAGGTCGATGCTTTTCCGGGGCCGGAGCGATCCGGCCCCGGTTTTTTTTGTGGTAAGGCTCGGAGTGGATCACACGGAGAAGGACATGCCGTGAAGGTTTGCAACTCTTGGGTGGACCGCACTGCTTTCGGGATGATACCGACATGATCGAGGCGGAGAGACTCGCCCCTTCCTTGGCTTTCCCCTCTTGACGCCTTGAGTCGCTTCTGAAAAAAATCGGTAGAACCATCAGCCCGGGAGGCGACCCATGACCGCATCGACCACTCCGCATCCCCATCTGACCCATCTTATCCAGGAATTCGAGTTTCCTCTCGACGGGGCCGTGGCCGTCATGGATGCCTTTCATCGCCGGATGGAAGCGGGTCTGTCCGGGCAGACCAGCTCCCTGCGCATGCTGCCGTCCTTTCTCTCCCGGCCTCGGGGCACGGAGACCGGCCGTTATCTGGCCCTGGATCTCGGGGGAACCAATTTCCGGGTCCTGGAGGTGTCCCTGGACGGGGCCGGGCGGGCCGACATCGTGGCCGCGAGCCGGTTCGTCGTGCCCGAAGAGGTCATGCGAGGTCCGGGCCGGGGGCTCTTTGATTTTTTGGCCGAATGCGTGGCCGAGTTCTTCGGCCGGCATCCGGGCGGCAGACCCGATGAACAGACCTTGGCCTTCACCTTCTCCTTTCCGGTGGAGCAGCACTCGGTCTCCTCGGGGACCCTCATCGCCTGGACCAAGGGCTTCACGGCGACGGACGTGGCGGGGCGGGATGTGGTGGCCCTCTTGTCCCAGGCCTTGAACCGCCGGGGGCTGGCCCACATCCGGGTGGCGGCCCTGGTCAACGACACCGTGGGCACCCTCCTGGCCGGGGCCTACGCCCATCCGGCCTGCGATATGGGAGTCATTCTGGGCACGGGCACCAACGCCTGCTACCCCGAGGCCCGAAAGAGGATCGCCACGCTTTTGTCAGTTGGTCAGGACGGAGAGATGATCGTCAACATGGAATGGGGCAATTTCGACGGGCTTCCCGGGAACCGCTTCGACGCCATGGTCGACGACGCCTCGCCCAATCCCGGTCGCCAGCGCATGGAGAAGATGGTCTCGGCCATGTATCTGGGAGAACTGGGCCGCCTGGCCGTGCTCGATCTGGCCCGGGCCGGAGTTCTGGAATCGGGGATTCAGGGGGTTCTGGATTGCCCGTTTTCCCTGTCGTCGAAGGATTTGGCCCTGTTGGCCCAAGGGGGCGGACCTGGATCCGACCGGTTCGGTCCTTTGGCGGAATCCGACCGCCAGGCCCTGGCTTTGACCGGCCGTTTGATTCTGGATCGTTCGGCCCGCATCGCGGCCCTGGCCGTGGCCTCGGTCCTGACCTGGATGGATCCGGCCCTGGCCTCGGCCCATGTCGTGGCCGTGGACGGGGCTCTGTTCGAGCACAACCCGTCCTACAGGGCCGAAATGGTGCGGACCCTGGGCTTGGTCTGCGGAAAGGGGGCTGAAAACATCGACCTCGTCCTGGTCAAGGACGGGTCGGGTTTGGGTTCGGCCATTGCCGGGGCCGTGGCCGTGACGGCGTGATCCGGAAATGGGTGCGTACAGGATTCGGATTGAACACTCAGCAGACTTGGGAGGGAACGTGAACACGTCCGCCGCGAACCACGGGTACAAGAGGATCGTCTATCTCATCTGCGCCACGGCCGCCTTGGGCGGCCTCCTTTTCGGCCTGGATCAAGGGTTCATCGCCAACTCCCTGGAGACCATCCGGTCGGTCTATGGCCTGGACCTGCGCCAGGCCGAACACTATTCCTCCATTCTGGCCACGGGCGGGGTTCTCGGAGCCCTGCTTTCGGGCCTTCTGGCCCGGGCCCTGGGCCGCAAGAGGAGCCTGGTCCTGGCCGGATTCCTGTTCTGCTCGGCCAGCCTGATCTCGGCCCTGCTTCCGCCCATGGGACTTCTTTACGCCTGCCGTTTTCTCCTGGGATTTGCCGTGGGCATGGCCTCCTTTGTCGTGCCCCTCTACCTTTCGGAAACGGCCCCGGCCTCCATCAGGGGGGCCATGGGCACCCTGTTCCAGCTTTTGATCACCATCGGCATCTTCCTCATTTCCGTCACCAACGTGTTCATCGCCAGGATCGTGTCCACTCCGGAGACGGCCCTGCCGCTCATGTTCGGGGTCATCGTCCTCTTTGCCGGGGTCATGTTCGCCGGGGGCCTGTTTCTGCCCGAGAGCCCCCGTTGGCTGATGCTCAAGGGACGGCATGAAGAGACGGCCAAGGTCCTGCGCCGGGTCCTGAACACCGAGGAAGACGTCCGCCGGGAAATGGAGAACATCAAGGGGGCCATGGACGGCGCCGGCGTCTTCAGTTTCAGGTCCGTGTTCAAGGGGTTCTTCCTCAAGGTTCTTCTGGTCGGCGTGTTCCTCCAGATGTTTCAGCAGCTCGTAGGCATCAACGTCATGATCTACTACGCCCCGACCATCTTCGGATATGCCGGGTTGACGGGCATCGTGGCCATGATGACCGTGCCCACGGTGAACATGCTATTCACCTTTCCGGCCGTTCGACTGGTGGAAAAATGGGGGAGGAAGAAGCTTTTGATTATCGGGGCACTGATCATGATGGGAGCCATGATCAGTGCGGGCACGGCCTTCGAGCTGATAGGGCCGGTCAACGACCCGACCGGGATCGACTCCCTGGCCGAGGGCATTCTCCTGGTAGCGGTGATCGTCTACATCCTCGGCTTCGCCGTTTCCTGGGGTCCGGTGGCCTGGCTGGTCTGCTCGGAAATTTTTCCCCTGGAGGGCCGCGAGGCGGGTATGACCGTGACGACAATGGTCAACTGGACCTTTGCCGGCCTGCTCATGGACAATGCCCTGTCCTTCATGCACAGCTACGGCAACGCCCTGATCTTCTTCGTCTTCGCCGGGTTTTGCGCCCTGGCAATCGCCTTTGTGACGGCCTTTGTCCCGGAGACCAAGGGGGTCACCCTGGAACGGATCGAGGCCAACCTCAAGGCCGGCCGAAAGATGCGGGACCTGGGCCGAGCCTAAGGACGTTTCAAATGCCGATCTGCATCAGATCCTCGCCGACGATCAGGCGGCCCGAGAAATTCTTCCCGGCCTCCAAGAGTCGGGGCATGGGAGTGTCCCCGGGAACGATGTGGTTCAAGACCAGTGTCTTGACCCGACAGGACTCGGCCACGGCCCCGACGGCATCAATGGCCGTATGGGCCTCAAGCATGTGGGTCTTCAGCGGGCTAGGCTCGGGGAATTTGTAGTCGATCCAGACCCGGTCGATGACCTCGTGGACCAGGATGTCGGCGCCATCTGCCAGGGTCTGGAGGTTCCCGTTCGTTTCGGGACCGGTGTCTCCGGAAAAAACAATGGAGCCGTCGTCGGTGTCGAAACGGAAGGCAAAGGCTGGGTAGACCTGATGGTGGTCCACCAGGGTGGCCGTGACCTGGACTAGGTCGTCGCGGTAGATCTCGAAGGGTGGAGTCGCCGGACAGGTGGGGCTGTCCTGGGTGGCCAGGGGCGTCCCGATCTCGGTGCATTGGACCGTTTTCCGGAAATCCGGGTAGGCGGCATCCAACGTCATGTTGTTGATTGTCTGGGCAAAGGCCTGCCAGACGGTTTCGGTCATTTGCGCAGTACCGGGGGTGGGGGTGATCCAGCTCGGGTCGGAGCTGTCGGTCCATATGACCCCATCGACGGGGAACCCCGTCTTGTTGATCTCCAGTTGCCCTCGATTGCAGGGGCCGATGACCTGGAGGGGATCGTCGCCGTTCATCCCTGATCCGACCCCGATGAGGAGCAGGGCCGGGTAGTCGGCGGTGTGGTCCTGATGGAGATGGGTGAGGAAAAGGGCCTTCAAGTTTTTCAGAAATGTTGTCGAGCCTGAGCCCGTGTAGGAATCTCCGGTGTTGAAGGCCTGGGTCAGCCGGGTGGTGGACCCCTGGCCCACGTCGATCAGGTACATGGTTTCCCCGACCATGATCGCGCTGGAAGAGCTGGTCCGGGTCGTGGACGGCCACCAGGTCACACCTCCGGTGGTCCCCAAGAGTACGAGCCTGGTCCGGTGGGAGGAACCGTCCGACGTGCAGCCCGTCAGGGCGTTCAGGAACGGTGCGGCGACCATCGAAGCTCCGATCCCCTTAATGAATTTCCGTCGCGATAGACCTGGCTGGATCAGTCGTGTTCCGCTCATGTCCGGCTCCTCAGTATTGTCGTTGCAAAACTTTGATCATCCGATGTCCCCATTTTTTTGTATCTTGAGATCTTCGTAAGGCACGAGGCGGCGACGGTACCATTCGAGCTTGGCGTGTTCCATGGCCGAGGAGCACATGGCCAGCCTGGAGTAACTCTCACCGGTTTTGGCCACCACAAGAGTGGCCAGTTTGTAGATACAATAGTTCATTTCGCCTTCGGATTCAATGCTCCGAGCACATTCTTCCAGATGACGGTCAAAGAGTTCACGACGTTTCGGGTCGATGTAGGGCATGGATGTCCTCCGCGAAGATTTGGGGTTCATTTTCCAGACCAGACGCTCGAAGATGGTCGTCCAGTCCGCAGCGGCGGCAGGAAAGGCATCCGGTCTCGGGACAAGGCGGTGTGGGGCGTCCGGCCGTGAATCGTTCCCATTCCCGCCACAGATGCACCCTGTTGACGCCTATGTCGAGACGTTCCCAGGCAAAGATTTCGTCCGGATCACGTTGCCGGTCCAGCAGTTCAGTGACCAGATCCTCGTGGCCCTTGAGGATTTTTTTCCAGGAAGAACCGTCGGCGGCAAGTTCTAAAAGCGGGAAGAGGCGTTCGTCACCTCTGGCCAGAAGGGCCTGAACACGGGCCTGAAAGGGGTTTTCGCCGGAGCATTTCATGCCTCGATGCCTGGAAACCATTCGTTTGAGATGCTGGAAGAGGCCGGCCAAGTCCTCTTCGCTTGGCATGGGGGCCCATTGCATGGGCGTCCAGGGTTTTGGAACCAGAAAACTCGCACTGACAGTGACGAGCTCCAGTCCTTGGCTGCGATTGCCGCGGCCTTGGGTGCGTACGTCCTGGATGCGTTGGAGAAAGGCATCCAGTTCGGCCATGTCCTCGGATCCTTCGTCGGGCCAGCCCAGGATGAGGTAGATTTTGAGATGATTGAACTTGAGCTGGCTAACCCAGGCAACGGCCTGGAGGAATCGGTTTTCGTCGAGGTTCTTGTTCATGGCCCGGCGAAGCCTGGAGCTGCTGCCCTCCAGGGCGAAGGTCAGGGAGCGGGTCCCGGTCCGGCGCATGAATTCCAGAAACGGATAGTCCAGGCCGTCGGCCCGGAGGGACGACAGGGAGAACCCGGTTTTTCTGTCGTGCAGCCATCGCAGGAAAGGCAAAAGATCGGGCCAGTCGGTCAGGGCCGTGCCCACGAGCCCGACCCGGCGGGGACTTGTGGTCTGAACGATGTCCTGGAGGTCGGCCAGTCGGGCCTGGCGTGGAGGCCGGTACATGAACCCGGCGGCGCAGAACCGGCAGCCGTAGGGGCAGCCGCGGTTGACCTCCAGGAGAAGCATGTCCGGGAAGCGTGAGACCGGGCTAACAAAGGCCGAGAAGGCTGGACGTTCCAAGATCCCCGGTGGACCCGGGGCCAGGACCCGGGATACGGGACGCTGCGTGTGACCGGGCAGGAGGACGCCCGGCAGCTCCGCCACCGCGTCCAGAGCCCGGCTACGGTCCAGTCCATTGAGCCAGGCTCGGGCCAGGACGTGGCCGATGTCCAAAAATCCGGCCTCGGCCTCACCGACAAAGACGAAATCCAGGGCCGGACCCAGAGGAAAGGGGTTCAGAAAGGCCAGTGGACCTCCGGCCATGACCAGGGGCCACTCGGTCCGATCCGCGGCCCGCAGGGGAAGACCGCTTTGTTCGAGCAGAGCGAGGGCGACCGGGAGGTCGCCCTCGAAGTTCAGGCTAAGGCAGATCAGGGGAAAATCGGACAGGGGCCGGGGGGAATCCAGCCCCAAGGGCGCCGTGTCAGGGCCGAGGCAGAAGCGCTCAACGACAAAGGCGTCGGATGAGGCCAAAAGGCGGTAGACGACCTGCCAGCCCAGGGTGGCCAGGGCCGAGTCCTCGAGCTCGGGAAAGACCAGAGCCACGGGCAGGCGGCCGCCGCGTTCGCGCAGGGTCGGAGCGCGGCGGCCCCAATAGCCGTCGGACGGACTCCCGCCGTTCATCTGGACAGATCCGTGGACCTCAGTCGGCCTGCATCCGGATGAAAGACGGTATCTCGAACTCCTCCTCGTCGAAGACGAATTCTTCCTTGCCGGGGGCCACGGGCTGGGCCTTGGTGGATAGAGCCTTCTTGAGATCCTCTGGAGAGACGGTCTTGCCTTGGCGGCGAAGATAGGCCGGAATGGTCAGATCCTCGTTCTGGGCCGGAACGGGCCGGACAGACCGGCAATCGCCCTCAGGTGTTTCCTGCCTGGGATGCAGGGGGGCTGCGGCCGGAACCTGTCTGCTAACGGGCCGTTTGGTCGGTATGGGTGTGACTTTGGCCGTTTCGGGCTGCTGGGAGGCCTGGGCTTCGGTCTTCTGGCGGGCCGAGACTGTGTCCTCGATGCCGGTGGCGATGACCGTGATTCGCATTTCGTCCCCGATGTCATGGTCGAAGACCGTGCCAAAGAAGATGTTGGCATCCTCGGAGGCGGCCTCGTGGATGATGCTCGCGGCCTCGTTGCACTCGTCGATGGTCAGGTCGGGACCGCAGGTGATGTTCATGAGAACGCCCTGGGCGCCGTCGATGGTCACGTCCTCCAAAAGCGGGCTGGTGATGGCCTTCATGGCCGCCTCGCGGGCCCGATTTTCGCCCGAGGCGATGCCGGTGCCCATCATGGCCAGACCCATGCCGGACATGACGGCCTTGACGTCGGCGAAGTCCAGATTGATCAGCCCGGTGACCATGATCAGGTCGGAGATGCCCTTGACGGCGTAGAACAGGACCTCGTCGGCCCGGTTCATCATCTCGATGAATGTGGCCTTTTTGGAGGCCAGGGACAGAAGGCGGTCGTTGGGAATGGTGATGATGCTGTCGACCATCTCACGAAGATTCTTGATGCCCCGTTCGGCCTGGAGGATGCGGCGCTTGCCCTCGAAGTAGAAGGGCTTGGTGACCACGCCAACGGTCAGGATGCCCATCTCTTTGGCCAGCTGGGCAATGACCGGGGCCGCGCCGGTGCCGGTGCCGCCGCCCATACCCGCAGTGACGAAGACCATGTCGCACTCGCCGATGATCTCCCGAATGTGCTCGGAGCTTTCCAGGGCGGCATCGCGGCCGATGTCCGGGTTGGCCCCGGCCCCGAGGCCCTTGGTCAGTTTTTCACCGAGCTGGAGTTTATGCTCTGCCTTGGAGTGTTTGAGGGCCTGCATATCGGTGTTGGCCGTGATGAAGGTGACCCCTTTCATGGCCGAGGAAATCATGTTGTTGACGGCGTTGCCCCCACCGCCGCCGACGCCGATGACCTTGATCTTCGCGTTGTCTTCGAGTTCGAGTTCCAAGAATTCCACGGTAATCCTCCTTTCCCCTGCGGTTGCTCGGCTCATCCTATACCATTTCATCCGAACGGACAATGGCTTGGGGCCGGTTCAATTCTTCCAGGCCGACCAAAATCCCCGGTCAGCTGATGTCCACAAACCATTTTTTCATGGTGGTCAGTATCCGGTTGAAGACGTGCTGGTCCCTGATCCGGATCTTCTGCGCGGCCCCGATCTTTTCGGCTCCGTACATGAGCAGGCCGACGGCCGTGGCGTACTGGGCGCTGTTGACGACGTCCTTGAGCCCGCCCACTCCCATGGGAAATCCGATGCGGGTGGGCAGATTGAATATCTGTTCGGCCAGGTCCTGTGTCCCTTGAAGCAGAGCAGAACCTCCGGTCAGGACCACGCCGGCTCCAATGCTTTTTTTGTATCCGGATCGGACGATCTCCTGATCGACCAGGGCCAGAATCTCCTCCATCCTGGGCTCGCATATTTCGGCCAGGATGTTCCGATTCAGGCGCCTGGGCTCGCGTCCTCCGACGCTGGGAACCTCGATGACCTCATCATTGCCGACCAGGTCGGCCATGGAGCAGCCGTATTTGATCTTGATTTTTTCGGCCGATTGCATGGGGGTGCGCAGCCCAAAGGCGATGTCGTTGGTCAGGTTGGCCCCGCCCAGGGCCAGGACTCCGGTATAGCGGATGGAGTCATTGCCAAAGATGGCCACATCTGTTGTCCCGCCACCGATATCGACGAGGGCCACGCCGATTTCGCGCTCCTCCTCGGTCAGGACGGCCTTGGCCGATGCCAGGGACTCGAGGACAATGTCTTCGACGTCCAGACCGGATCTATGGCAGGAGCGGACGATGTTCTGGGCACTGGTCACGGCCCCGGTGACGATGTGGACCTTGACCTCCAGCCGGACCCCGGCCATGCCAAGAGGATCGGCGATGCCCCGCTGGTCGTCGACGATGAATTCCTGAGGCAGGATGTGGATGACCTCCCGGTCCAGAGGAATAGCCACGGCCTTGGCCGCGTCGATAACCCGCTCCACGTCCCGGGCACTGACCTCACCGCCCTTGACGGCGATGACACCGTGGCTGTTGAAACCCTTGATGTGACTCCCGGCGATGCCTGCGTATACGGACCGGATCTCGCATCCGGCCATGAGCTCGGCCTCCTCGAGGGCCTTTTTCACGGATTGCACGGTCTGCTCGATATTGACCACGACACCCTTGCGAAGGCCCGTGGACGAGCTGGTCCCGATGCCGACCACATCCACCCCGGTGTGGGAGAGCTCGCCTACGACGGCGCAGATTTTAGTCGTCCCGATGTCCAGGCCGACGATCAATTCGGATTTGCCCATTTCACACCTCATTTTCTTTGAATTTAACCCAGACCTTGTCTCCCAAGGCCATGACTTCGGCGACCATGTCCAGTTCCCCCCGAGCCCGAAGATCCTGCCAGACAGCAGAAAGGGCCCGGTTGCCACGTGCGGCGTTGGTGGTGTCCACAACGATCCATGGCCCGGCCTCGCCGAGGAATAGATGGACGAATCCACCTGGGGCGTTGCGGATCAAGGTGACCTCCCTAAGGGTGCAGGGCATGGCCCTGGCCTCGAACATGTTCAGAACACGCCGGATCGTTTCGTCTTCGGCCCCGGGATCTTGTTCGAGCAGAGGCAAAGAATAGAAACCACCCGGAACAATTCGATCGATGACCCGCCCTCTGTCGTCGGCATAGGCCAAGGTCTTGCCGTCCCGTATCCAGAAGGCCGGAGCGCGTTCCTTGACTTCGATAATCAGTGTATCGGGAAGAATTCGTCTGACCGAGGCCTCGGCCACCCACGGGTCGGCCATCAGTCGGCCCTGAAGCGTTCGGACGCTCTGATCCAAAAGGTTCTCCCCCCGGCTCAGTCCGGCAATGGCCTCGACTTGGTCGATCCGTAAATGGTGGTTTCCGGAAATTCGGATGGTCTGGAGGGCGAAGATCTGGCTGGTGGTCATCCACCGGTAGGAATAGAGAAGTCCAAGGCTTATGCCGGCCACGAGGATGAAGAACAGGGCAGCCTTGGCGACAAAGGCGAACAGGGCTCCGATGGCTTTGACGACGGAGACGTCGGGACGGCTTCGATAGGCATTGCTCGACCGGATGGGGAGGGCCATGCGGGCCTTTCTGGCGTGACTCACGGCCATGGGAACACCCTGAGCTCAAGTTGGAGTGCAATGTCGTGGCGACGCTGGATGTCCTCCCGGGCCTCATCAATTAGACAAAAGGCTTCGGTGGACGATCCCTGTCCGGTGTTTTCGAGAAAGTTTGCGTGCTTAGGGGAAAAGCGCATCCCGCCCAGGGATCGTCCCCGCCACCCGGCCCGGTCGAGGAGGAATCCGGCCGGAATGTCCGACGGATTTTTAAAGACGCACCCGGCGGTCCAGGCCTCCAAGGGTTGAGTGGTCCGCTTGGCGTCGAGACATTCCCAGGTCTTCCGGGCTACTTCCTCCTTAGACCGGGGGCGCAGGCGAAGAACAGCCTCGGTGGCCAGATGCCAGCCGGGAGATTCGGGCCAAACCATGGAGCGATAGGAGAAATCTAGAAAAGCCCGGGGAACCTCGACCGGTCCGACTGCTGGATGCCAGAATCGGGCAAGATGGAGGATTTGGCCCATGTCCTGGCCGTGGGCTCCCGCATTGCCGGCCAAGGCCCCGCCCACGGTTCCAGGGATGCCGACCAGGCCTTCGAGCCCGGACAGAGCTTGGTCGCGGCACCAGCGAACCAAAGCGCCAAGATGGTTTCCGCCTCCGACCTTGACCAGGACGAAATCCTCTTCCAGGGCGACGATTTCCGGGCCCACGGTCCATTCGAGACGGAGGAGGTCCACGTCGTGGTCCCCGTCCAGGGCCAGGATGTTGCTGCCGCCGCCCAGAATCATCGGTAGGGGGCGTTCTGAAGTGAACAGTTCGGCCAGGGAACCCAGATCTGCCTCGCTTTGAAGTCGATAGAGGGTTCTGGCCCTGCCTCCGAGCCGGAGCGTGGTCAGGTCCCTCAGACAAGGGGCTTCGAGACGGATCATGCGGAGCCCCCATCAAGATATGCCTGCCCAACGGTCCAGACGTTGCCGGCTCCGAGAGTCAGGAGCAGGTCGTTTTCAGCCAAAATGCCGGGCAGGGCTTGGACGACCTGGTCGAAGTCCTCGAAGAAATCGACCGGGACGCTGGAAACCTGCCGGATGGCCAGGGCCAGACTGGAACCGCTGACTCCGGGAATTGGGGTTTCCGATGCGGGGTAGATTTCGGTCAGCAGGAGTCGGTCCACGGCGTCGAAGGCCCGGCAGAATTCGCCGAACAGAGCCTGGGTCCGGGTGAAGCGATGAGGCTGGAACACGACCACGAGCCGACGATCCGGGTAGCAACGCCTAGCCGTCTCCAGGGTGGCCCGAATTTCCGTGGGATGGTGGCCGTAGTCGTCCACGACCAGGACCCCGTTTCGTTCTCCGCGATGTTCGAAGCGGCGTCCCACGCCGCCGAAACCGGCCAGGGCCGAGACGATGGCCTCCTTGGGGATGTCTGCATGGATGGAGACACCGATGGCTGCCAGGGCGTTCAGGACATTGTGACGACCCGGGTGGGCCAGGGAGACATGTCCCCAGAGCCCTTTTCGGTCGTGAACCAAAAAGGTCGAGCCCCGTTCGCAGCTCAGAATTTCGGCCCGCAGATCGTTGTCCTGCCCAAGCCCGTAGGTCAGACAAGGCCGTTTGATCCTGGGCAGGACGTCGCGCACGCCCTGATCGTCCCCGCAGACAACGTTGAGGCCGTAGAAGGGGACGCTGTTCATGAACCGGACGAATGAGTCCTTGATAGCCGCGAGGTCCTTGTAGAAGTCCATGTGGTCGGCGTCGATATTGGTGACCACGGTCAGGATGGGGAAGAGGCTGAGGAAGGAACCGTCGGACTCGTCGGCCTCGGCCACGAGGTAGTCGCCGCGGCCGAGCAGGGCGTTGCTGCCCCAGGCGTTCAAACGGCCGCCAATGATGACCGTGGGGTCCAGTCCGGCGGTCTGGAAGATGGTTCCCAGAAAGGACGTGGTCGTGGTCTTGCCATGGGTTCCGGCCACGGCCACGCCCGTCTTCAGGCGCATGAGTTCTGCCAGCATTTCGGCCCGAGGAATGACCGGAATGCCCAGCTCACGGGCCCGGACGACCTCGGGGTTGTCCTCGGCGATGGCCGTGGACTTGACCGCGACCTGGGCTCCGTCAACATTTTCGGCGGCGTGGCCGATACGGACGTCGAGTCCTATGACCCTCAGATGCTCGACGGCGGGCCCGGCCGAGCGATCCGATCCACGAACGCGGTAGCCGAGGTTGGCCAGGACCTCGGCGATGGCGCTCATGCCGGCTCCGCCGATGCCGATCATATGGATATCCTTGATTCTCTTTTCCATGGTGCGCTCTCAGACCGGAATACCGGCCAGCCTCCTCAGTTCGGCGACGATGTCGGCCGCGGCCCCGGGGCGGCCCCAGGCTTTGGCCGCGACGGCCATTTCCCGCAATTTTCCGGGCAAATTGAAGACGTCGTCGAGGATTCTGGCCAGGGAGAGGTCGGCCAGTTGGTTCTGGGAGATGACCATGGAGGCTCCAAGCCGTTCCATGGCCCGGGCGTTTTTGGTCTGGTGATCTCCGGTGGCATAGGGAAAGGGAACCAGGAGACTCGGTTTTCCGGCCACGCCGAGTTCGGCCAAGGTCGTGGCTCCGGCCCGGCAGAGAACCATGTCGCATTCTGAGTAGGCCCGGGCCATGTCGGCGATGAAGGGCTCGACACAGCCATGGAGGGATCGCTCGGCGTAGGCTTGGCGGACCTTTTCGAAGTCCTGTTCTCCGGTCTGGTGTCGGAGGGTGAACCCAGCGGCACGCAGTGCTGGCAGGGCCTGGATTACGGCCTCGTTGATGCCTTTGGCCCCCTGGCTTCCCCCCAGGACAAGAACCCGGCGCTGTCCGCTTGAGGAGTGCTCGTTTCCATGTCGTATGGCGAGAATGGACTGTCTGACCGGATTGCCGGTGAGAACCGTCCTTGCTCTGGCTGGAAGATTTTCAGTCTCAGAAAAGGAGAGAAAGACCTTTCGAAGGTGAATCTGTATACGGCCATCTGCTTTCCTGACTTGTACGAGATTGGCATGAGCAACAATGCAGTGCGTATTCTTTATGACTTGCTCAACAACATGGAAGAGGTCTACTGTGACAGAGTCTTCTCCGTTGCCCATGACTTTGAACAGTTGCTTCGACAGAAACAGATCCCCCTGTATACCTTGGATCTTCAGAAGCCGCTTTCCGAGCTCGATATGCTCGGCATCTCCATCGGGTATGAACTCTGTGCCACCAACATTTTGCAGGTTCTCGAACTTGGCTTGATTCCCCTGCACGCCGTCGACCGAACCGACGAGCATCCGATTGTCATCTGCGGCGGACCCGCTGCAACCAATCCACTTCCATTCGCTCCTTTCATGGACTTTGTCTATATCGGGGAAGCGGAGGGTGGACTGGAAGAAGTGGCCGGACTTTTGCTCGAAGCAAAGAAGCAGCATAAGAGCAGAAGTGAGAAGATTGCGTTGCTTAAAGAGCTTCCCTATCTTTGGTACAAGGGCAAAAAGCTGGCATCCCGTTTCATTGATACAACCTTTGCAACACCCGGGAAGCATACCTATCGTCACTATGTGGTTCCCAACTTCAAGGTCGCCCAGGACAACGGGGTTGTGGAAATCATGCGCGGTTGTCCCAACAGCTGCCGTTTCTGCCATGCAGGCCAATACTACAAGCCATATAGGCAGAAGCTGTACAGCACCATGGCCGAGCAGGTCGAACAGCATGTAAGCGATTTCGGCTATCGTGAGGTGACGCTCTCATCACTATCCAGCGGGGACCATCCGTACATAAAGGAGTTGATTGAAACACTCAACACCGAGTACTCACAGAGACATGTCTCTTTCTCACTTCCCAGTCTGAAGGTGAATTCCTTCTCGTTGGGTATTCTGGAACAGCTTTCCGAAGTCCGTAAAAGCGGGCTGACCTTTGCCATCGAAACTCCAAAGGAAGCCTGGCAGCGTGCCATGAATAAGGAGGTTCCTCTTGAGCAGGTCATTGAAATCGCCCGAGAGGCGAAGAGCAGGGGATGGAAGCTTGCCAAGTTCTACTTCATGATAGGGCTTCCCTTCGTCGACCGCGAGGTTGAAAACCAGGCTATCGTCGATTATGTCGGTGCCATCTTCGATGCTACGCGTCTGTCTATGAACATCAACATCGGGACCTTCATCCCCAAGCCACATACACCGTTCCAATGGTGCAGCCAGCTGACGCCCAAGCAGTCATACGAGCAGCTCTCTTCACTGAAGAAGGCAATTAATGAGCGTATCAGAGGGTGCAAGGTGAGTTATCATGAGCCCAATATCAGTTATCTGGA
>RZZR01000060.1 GCA_009929795.1 Deltaproteobacteria bacterium
ACCCTGTCCGAATGGGGCATGATCATTCTGGCCTGCATCCTGGCCGGTCTGACCCTGTGGCGGATGCGCAGGCAGGGTCTGGTCTAGTCGGACGGCCCTGGACGAAAAGGAAACGGCCCGGGCATCGTGAAGATGTCCGGGCCGTTTTGGTTTGTCACAAGCAATTCGCCTGCCGAGCTCCTTGCCTGGCCGTTTCCCGGCCCACGAGCCGGACGTGAACGCGGGAAAGAATCCGGAAAGGAAATAATCAGGCCGCCTGGTCCTCCTCCAGGGCCATCTCCAGACGTCTTCGGGCGGCCATGTCCAGATAGGCTTGCCGGATGGCGGCCAGACGCCGGGCCGTCCCCTCCCTTTGGGCCGGGGAAATGAACGACAGCAGCCTTCTCTCCACCTTGCGGGGGTTCTCCTCGGACTTGATGGCCAGCAGTCCCTCGACGATGACGGCCATGACCAGAAGCTGATCCCTGGTCCGGTTCTCGATGACCTCTGCCGCGGGGATGAACACCAGTTGCTGAAGCAGGATGCCGTAGAGGGTCGAGGCCAGGGCCAGGGGAATGGCCGCCAGCATGCTCTTTTCGTCCCCGATTCCGGCCAGCATACCGATGAGCCCGGCCACGCTCCCAGCCACGCCGAAGGACGGGGCCACCCGGCCCATCTGTCTGAAGACCCTGGCCACGGCCGATCGCCTGGCCTGGAAAAACCGAGACTCGTTGCCCAAAATGTTCTCGATCTCCTTTTCCCCATAACCGTCGGCCAAGAGGCCCAGACCGCTCCGGAGATAGGACTCCGTCATCCGGTCCTCTTCCCGGCTCAGTTCGGCGATTCCCGAAAACCGGGACTTCAGGGACAGATCCAGGAGCGAGCAGATGACGTCGCCAACGTCTTCGCTTGGCCGCGTATAGGCGTTTTTGGCCACCCCCAAGGCCTGCCTGAGTCTGGACATGGGAAAACTGAGCACTGCGGCCAAGGCCGTGCCTCCGACAACCAAGGCCAGGGCCCCGATATTGACCAAGGCCATGTTCTGGTCCCACCAGAACAGGCCCAAGGCCAGGCAGGTGGTCAACAAAAGGGCTCCCCAGAGATTCTGATGGCTCATGGCTGAACTCCAGCGGTTTCCGGTCCACGGACCAGGGTGACATCGACCCGCCGATTTCTGGCCGTCGAGAGTTTGGAGGACCCCGGCACCAGGGGGCTTTCCCCTCCCCGGCCGGACACCGTCACCCGGGAAGGGTCGAGGCCGCAGGAGTCCACCAGAAACCGGGCTGCCGCCCCTGCCCGGCCAAGGGACAGGTCCCACTCGTCGGCCGCGGAGCCTTCGCCAAAGGCATGACCGACAACTTCCACGGCCCAAGGCACAGTCCGCAGGGATCGGGACAAACCCCTGAGAGCCTCAAGACTCCGCTCGTCAAGGGCATCCGACCCCTCGATGAAATGAACACTGGCAACCACGGACCTGGAGGCCTCGATCTGCCAGAATCCGGCCACGGCCACATCTGCCCCGGCCCCCAGACCCGGCGAGGCCATCATCCTGGGCGACGGCAGTCTCTCGTGGTCGATCGGCAAGGTCTCGGCCACAGGACCGAGTTTCCGTTCGCGATCGACCTCTTTCTCTATGGCGCTGGTGGCAAAGAGCACGGCGAAAAAAATGAACATGGTCATCATTAAGTCGGACCAGGCGATATTCCATCCCTCGCCCTCGGCTTCCCGCCCTCCTCCGGCCAAGGCCAGGACTCCGGTCCCCGACTCCTGTTCCAAATCCTCCTTCCAGTCTGTCATGACAATGCTCTCCTCTGAAGGTGATCGTTCCCCGAAAATTCTTTGCAACGGTCATGCCGCGCCAGCATTGAGCATCCCGACTTGGCCTGTTGCCAGGTTCGGAGGATACCGATAGCATCACCGCTGAAATGACCGCCGCCACTTCATCCTGTCTCCAGTGCGGAACCTGCTGCCGTCGGGGCGGCCCGGCCCTGCACGCCGCCGACCTCGGTCTGGTCCAAGACGGTTCCATCCTCTTGGAGGCCCTGGTCTGCTTCCGGCCCGGCGAGCGGGTCTTGGACAACGTCCAGGGAGGTCTGAAGCACCTCGACCGCGATCTGCTGAAAATCCGAGGGCTCTCCGAACCCGGACCCTGCCTCCACTTCGACCAGATTTCGTCCTCGTGTACGATCTATGGGCACAGACCCCTGGAATGCCGAATTCTGGAATGCTGGAACACCGAACCCATGCTCGAAGTCTACGAACAAGACCGTCTGAGCCGTACCGACATCTTGACCGCTGGAAGCGCCCTTGCCGAAATGGCCATCTGGCACGAGCGGGAATTTTCATGGGCCCTCATCGACAGGCTGATGACCGAAAACAATTTTCTGGAAATCATCGACCTAGCCCGGCGGGAATGGGCCTTTCGCCGGACCCTGACCGACCGGCTGGGCATCCGGGACATCAATCTCTGGCATTGTTTCGGACGGCCCCTGCATCTCGCCCTCATGCCCGTGGACGCCCGATTCCGCGCCCAATCCTTCCAAGGCCATTTTTCCTGACCAAAGGCCCTTTTTCCCGAACGTCAGAATCTTGACTACCGGTGGCCAGGCCTTACATTGTCCGTGGTCCGCGCTTCGCTTTTTTCACGCGACCGGATATTCCACCCCAAGGAGTTTCGTTGATCATGAGCGTCGAGTACAAGAACTACTATCAGCTTCTGGGGGTCGACAAAAACGCCTCCCAGGAAGAGATCGCCAAGGCCTACAAGAAGCTGGCCCGTAAGTATCATCCGGACCTCAACCCCGGCGATCCCCAGGCCGAGGCCAAGTTCAAGGACATCAACGAGGCCAACGAGGTTTTGAAGGATCCGGAAAAACGCAAACTCTACGATTCCTTCGGCCCGAACTGGAAGGATGGCCAGAATTTCCAGCCTCCTCCGGGCTTCGAGAATGTTCGCTTCAACTTCCAAGGCGGCGGGGGTCAGGGCTTCGGAGCCAGCGGGTTCAGCGACTTCTTCGATCTTTTGTTCGGCGGCCAGGAAGGAGGCTTTTCCAAAGGCCGGCCAAGGGGGGGCGGTTTCGAGGGCGGCCCTTTTGGCGGAGGCTCCATGCGCTTCAAGGGACAGGATGCCGAACTTCGGCTGGACCTCCCCCTTGAAGAGGCCTACCGGGGCGGAAAGAAGACCATTTCGTTTCAAGAGCAGGTTCCCGGACCCGGCGGCATGCCTCAGATGCACACCAGGACCCTGGAGGTCAACGTCCCGGCCGGGGTCAAGGACGGTGCCAGGATCCGGCTGACCGGCCAGGGCAACCCCGGCCAGGGAGGGGGGCCGTCTGGAGACCTCTATCTCAAAGTCCACCTGATTCCCCACCCCCTTTTCAAGGTCGAAGGCAAAAACATCGTTTCCGATCTGCCACTGGCCCCGTGGGAAGCCGTTCTCGGGGCCACGGTCAGGGTTTCAACCCTGGACGGGGAAGTGGACATGGCCATTCCGCCCGGCGTCGGCAGCGGGCAGAAATTGAGGCTCCGGGGCCGAGGCCTCGGAAGTGCCTCCCGCAAGGGCGACCACCTAGTCCGGATGATGATCAAATCCCCGAGCGGCATTGGTCCCGAGGAAGAAAAATTGTGGCGGGAACTTGCTGAACGCTCAAGCTTCAACCCCCGGGCCTAGGAGAAGAACATGGACATCAGAACACTCGAACATGACGGAACCATGGTCAGATCCGACCTGATCGTCTGGACCCAGTTTCTGGAAATGACCGGCATCGAAGCTGACCGTCTCCGAGAATTCATGGATCTGGGCTGGATTGAGGCCCAGCGCACGGCCCAAAACGAAATATTCTTATTCGCCCGTGACGTCCGCCGCATCCGCAAGGCCCAGCGCCTGTGCTGCGACTTCGAACTGACCACCGTAGGCGTGACCATCATCATCGACCTCCTGGACCGCATCGAAAGTCTGGAGCAGGAGGTCCGACAGCTTCGCCGCCTCCTCGACTGAACGGAAGCGGCTCCATTTTCAAAGGAGAAACATAATGGACCTGAACAAGTTCACCCAAAAATCCCAGGAGGCCATCTCCGAGGCTCAGAATCTGGCCATCGGCCACGGCCATCAGCAGATTGATGTTGAACACCTGGCCCTGGCCCTGGTCGGCCAAAAAGACGGTCTCGTGTCGAATCTGCTGGAAAAACTAGGTGTCTCGACCCAGGCCTACACCCAAGCCGTGGAGAGCCAACTCGGCCGCATTCCCAAGGTCAGCGGTCCCGGCGGACAGCCAGGTTCCCTCTATGCCACCCAGCGTCTGAACGCCGTTCTGGTCAAGGCCCTGGAGCTGGCCAGAAAGATGCAGGACGAATACGTCAGCGTCGAGCACCTCTTCCTGACCCTGCTCGAAGAGCCGGCCTCCACCGGCCTGGGCAAGGTCAACCAGCAGTTCCGCCTCGAACGCGACACCGCCCTCCAGGCCCTGACCTCCATCCGGGGCAACCAGCGGGTGACTTCGGACAACCCCGAGGGCACCTATGACGCCTTGAAGAAATACGGTCGCGATCTCGTGGACGAGGCCCGGCGGGGAAAACTCGATCCGGTCATCGGACGCGATTCCGAGATCAGACGCTGCATCCGCATCCTGTCCCGACGGACCAAGAATAACCCCGTGCTCATCGGCGAGGCCGGCGTGGGCAAGACGGCCATTGTCGAGGGCCTGGCCCAGCGCATCCTGAAGCAGGACGTGCCCGAAGGGCTGAAGGACAAGACCGTCTACGCCCTGGACATGGGCTCCCTCATCGCCGGGGCCAAGTACCGGGGCGAGTTCGAGGAGAGGCTCAAGGCCGTCCTCAAGGAGGTCCAGGGATCCGACGGCCGCATCGTCCTCTTCATCGACGAGATCCACACCATTGTCGGGGCGGGCAAGGCCGAAGGGGCCATGGATGCCGGAAACCTCCTGAAACCCATGCTGGCCCGGGGCGAACTCCACTGCATCGGGGCCACGACCATCGACGAGTACCGCAAATACATTGAAAAGGACCCGGCCCTGGAGCGACGCTTCCAGCCGGTCCTGGTCGAGGAGCCCGGGGTGGAGGACTGCATCTCCATCCTTCGGGGCCTGCGCGAGCGATTCGAGGTCCACCACGGCGTGCGCATCAGCGACAGCGCCCTGGTCACCGCCGCTACCCTGTCCAACCGCTACATCACCGACCGCCAGCTTCCGGACAAGGCCATCGACTTGATCGACGAGGCCGCGGCCATGATCAGGACCGAGATCGACTCCCTGCCCTCGGAATTGGACGAGATCAATCGCAAGGTCATGCAGCTGGAGATCGAGCGCGAGGCCCTGAAGCGGGAAAAGGACGCCGCCTCCCGGGAACGTCTTGAGAATCTGGAAAAAGAGCTGGCCGACCTCAAGGAGCGCCAGTCCGGGTTCATGGCCCAATGGGAAAAGGAAAAAAATTCCATCAACGGCCTTCGGAGCCTGAAAGAGGAAATCGAGCAGGTCCGTCTGGCCATCGAGGAGGCCGAGCGCCAGTACGACCTGAACCGGGTGGCCGAGCTCCGCTTCGGCCGCCTGGCCGACCTGGAACGCCGCCTGGCCCAGACCGAGGACGGCGAAGCCGAGACCGGCCGCCTGCTCCGGGAAGAAGTCGGACCCGACGACGTGGCCGAGATCATCTCCAAGTGGACCCACATCCCCGTGTCCCGCCTAGTGGAAGGGGAGCGCGAAAAGCTCCTCCGCCTGGCCGACCAGCTCCACGAGCGGGTCATCGGCCAGGACCGGGCCGTGGAGGCCGTGGCCGACGCCGTGCTCCGGGCCAGGGCCGGACTGAAGAACCCCAACCGGCCCATCGGTTCCTTCATCTTTCTCGGCCCCACCGGCGTCGGCAAAACCGAGCTCTGCAAGACCCTGGCCCGGTCCCTGTTCGACTCCGAGGACAACATGGTCCGACTCGACATGAGCGAATACATGGAAAAGCACACCGTGGCCCGACTCATTGGGGCCCCTCCGGGCTACATTGGCTACGACGAGGGCGGCCAGCTGACCGAGGCCGTCCGCCGCAAGCCGTATTCCGTGGTCCTTTTCGACGAAATCGAAAAGGCCCATCCGGACGTCTTCAACGTCCTCCTCCAGATCCTGGACGACGGCCGACTGACCGACAGCCACGGCCGGACAGTGGATTTCAAGAACACCATCATCATCATGACCTCCAATCTCGGCTCCCAGTTCCTGCTGGAGGGCATCACCGCCGAGGGTGAGCTCCTTCCCGGAGTCCAGGACCAGGTCATGAACACCCTGCGGGGCCATTTCCGGCCCGAGTTCCTGAACCGGGTCGACGAGATCGTCCTGTTCACGCCACTTTTAATCGAGGAGATCAAGAAAATCATCGACCTCCTCCTGGCCGATCTGAGAACGAGGCTGGAAGATCGCAAGATCGGGCTTGTCCTGACCGACGAGGCCCGGGAGTTCGTCGCCCGGGAGGCCTACGACCCGGTCTACGGGGCCAGGCCCCTCTTGCGCTATCTCCAGGCCCACATCGAGACTCCCCTGGCCAAGGCCATCATTGCCGGCCGGATTACCGAGGGGCGCGAGGTCGTCGTTGGCGTCGGCCCGGACGGGCTGACCATCGGCCTCTGATCCTGGCCCTCGACAACGCCGGGCACCTGCACTAGGTTTCATGCCAAGGGCCCCGAACCGATGGTGGTTCCGGGGCCCTTTCTCCATCTCGAACCCCGGAGGAAAGGCGATGAAAGTCATCAAGGTCGGCGGCGGCTGTCTCCACGGCAACACGGTCGTTGCCGGCATTCTCGACCTCATGGCCGTGCACGGCCCGGGCAACGTCTTTGTCGTTTCCGCCCTGAACGGCGTGACCGATCTGCTTCTCAAGGCCCAGAGCCGAGCCCTGGCCGACGAGGACACCATCGCCGCGACCATGGCCGAACTCCGGGCCAGACATATGGACACCGCTGCCGCCCTCATGCCCTCATCGGCCCTGGCCGATTTCGAGGCGCCACTCGAGGCCCTGTGCCGGAAACTCGAACGCCTGTTCTTCGGCCTGAGCTTCACCCGGGAGGCCACCCCCCGCCTGCGCGATGCCATCGCCGTCTTTGGCGAACGATTGTCCGCCCTGCTCCTAGCCCATATTCTCATGGCCCGGGGCCTGCGGGCCGCCTGCCACTTCCCCGAAGACATCGGCATGGTCACCGACGGCCGGTTCGGCGACGCCACGGCCGACATCCCGGCCACGAAAGAACATTTTCACACCCGCCTCGCTTCCCTGATCAAACCTGACACGGTGACCTTTGTCCCCGGATTCTACGGCCTGGGCCCCGACGGCGAGGTGACCACCTTTGGCCGGGGCGGAAGCGATTATTCGGCCGCCGTGGTCGCCGTAGCCCTGGGGGCCGAAATCCTGGAAATCTGGAAGGAGACGGCCGGGTTCATGAGCGCCGACCCCCGCCTCATCCCCGAGGCCCGCCTCATCCCGGCCCTGTCCTTTGACGAGGCCGCCGAGCTGGCCTATTTCGGGGCCAAAATCCTCCATCCGCGGACCGTGGAGCCCTTGCGGGCCACGGCCATAACTATCGCCGTCAAGAACACCCTGAACCCCACCGGCCAGGGCTCAGTCATCACCAGCCAGAACGTCCAGTCCGCCTCATGCGTCAAGAGCGTGGCCCACAACGCCAACATCGGGGTCCTCAAGGTCCAGGCCTCGGGCGTCGGTGCCCGACCGGGCATCCTCGGCAACGTGGCCGGGCTTCTGGGCGGCCGTGGCATCAACATCCGCTCGGTTGTCACCTCCCAGACCTGCATCTCGCTTTTGCTGGACCAGGGAGACCTGGAACCGGCCCATGACCTCCTGGCGGAAATGCGGCCCGGCCTGTGCACCCGTCTTGAGGCTATCCGGGACCTAGCCATGGTCGCCCTGGTCGGCCACGGCATGAGCGAGAGGATCGGCGTCGCCGCCCGATGCTTCACGGCCGTGGCCGAGGCCGGAATCAACATCGAAATGGTCGCCTTTGGCCCATCCCCGGCCGCCCTGTATTTTCTTGTTCGCTCCGTCGACCTTGCCCCGGCCCTCAGGGCCGTCCATGCCACCTTCTTCGAGGGTTCGGGCTGCCCGTCCTGAGCCAAACCGTCTGGACAAGAGGGCCTGTTTGAGCCAAGTTCGAACCGATCATGGATGCCAAACCCCCAGCCCCGACCATCACCCGTCGACTGGCCTTCACCCAGGCTCGCAACGCCTTGGTCTTTGGCGTGATTTTCAGCCTAGCCATGAGCGGCTTCCAGCTTCGGGGGCTGATCGACAGCCTGTCCGTCGATGCCGCCCGCAATGTCGGCCTGCTCCTGGAAGCCGTCGTCCCGGCCGCCTCCCTGGCTGTGTATGAAATCAACCAGAAGCAGGTCGAGCGCTCCGTCGAGGGTCTGCGCAACTATCCCTTTGTCCGACTGGTCGAGATCGTCGATGATTTCGGGACCGTCTTGGTCGAGTGGCAGCGACCGCCACGGGGGGACATCCCCCCCTGGATCCTCGATCTGCTCCATCCCTCTCCGGATCAGTTCAGCGAACGGCTGAACGTCATGGGCCAGGACGTGGGTTCTCTCCGAATCGTCCAGGACAAAGAGGCCATCGCCGCCCATGCTCTTCGCGAGACAGCGGGGTTTCTGGTCCGCAATATTGCGGCCTTTGTCATCCTGGCCCTCCTCGTCTCCATCGCCTTTCACCTGACCCTGACCAGGCCGATCCTCAAGATCGCCCGCCGGATGGCCGACCTGGACCTCGACAACCCCACTCCCCGGGAGCTGCCTCTGCCCCGAGGCCACGGACACAACGAACTGGGCGCCCTCGTCCGGACGGCAAACAGCCTGATCAGAAGAATCCGCTCTTCCATGGAGCGCCAGCGGGACGTCGAGGCCGCACTCCGCCAGAGCGAGTTCAAGTATCGGAAGATCTTTGAGGAATTCCAGGACATCTATTTCCAGGCCGATACCAAGGGAACCATCCAGCTCATCAGTCCGGCCCTGGAGCGGATGACCGGCCATCGTTCCGATGATCTGGTCGGCCGGAATCTGCGGGACCTAATGGCCAGACCCGAGGACTTCTCCCGCCTGGCCGAAACATTAGCCCAGAAGGGACGGGCCAGTGACCTGGAGTCGTCTCTGGAAACCGCCGATGGCTCCCTCCTCCCCGTGGCCGTCAGCGCCCACATTGTCAGGTTCGACGCTGAGGCCGAGGGAATCGTGTCCGGAATCATCCGCAACATCACTGAACAAAAGCAGTCCGAAGAGGACCGCAGGAGATTGGAGGCCCAACTTCGCCAGGCCCAGCGCCTGGAGGTCGTTGGGACCCTTGCCGGAGGCATGGCCCACGACTTCAACAATCTTCTCCAAGGCATCTCGGTCAATCTCGAACTCGTCCTGGGCCGGGCCGACCTAGAGCCCAGGGATCGGGCCAGCCTGCACGAGGCCCTGCGCATCATCGGCCGGGCCACGGACCTCATCGCCCGCCTCATGACCTTCAGCCGCAAGTCCGAGCCCAGATTTGCCCCGGTCCGCCTGTCCGCCGTGATCCGGGACGCCGTTTCCATCCTGACCCGGACCATGCCTAAGAACATTGATCTGAAGGTGGATCTCGACCGCGATGCGGGCTCGGTCTTGGCCGACCCCGGCCAGGTGGATCAGATCGTCCTCAATCTGGCCAACAACGCTCGGGACGCCATAGGCGACCAGGCCGGGACCGTGGCCGTGTCCTGCACCCGGACCGAAATCGGCCCGGAAAATGAATCGGACCATCCCGGTATCCCTCCGGGCAGCTACGCCGTCCTGACCGTCACCGACAACGGGTCCGGCATCCCTCCGGAAATCCAGGACAAGATCTTCGACCCCTTCTTCACCACAAAAGGTGTGGGCAAGGGCACTGGTCTTGGCCTGGCCATGACCTACGGCATCGTCCAGGCCCACTCCGGCCACATCCAATGCCAAAGTGCCCCGGGACAGGGCACAGCCTTCAGGCTTTTCTTCCCGGTCGTGCCCGGGGACTACGCCGTGCCCAGGGCCACTCCGTCCATGTTCGCCTCCAAGCTCAAGTCGGCCGAAGCCAGGGCCAAGGCCACGATCCTCATGGTCGACGACGAAGACATGATCCGTGAAACGACCAGGGAGGCCCTTGAAGACGCCGAGCACGAGGTTCTCGCCGCCGCCAGCGGCGAAGAGGCTCTGAAAATCTTCCAGGACCGGGGACGGGACATCGATCTCGTGGTCATGGACCTGGGTATGCCGGGCATGGGCGGCGAAACCTGCCTAAGGGAAATTCTTGCTTTGAACTCCGCGGCCAGAATCGTGGTCGCCAGCGCCTATGCCGACCACCCCATCGCCCGGGATCCCGAGGCCTTTGGAGCCACCGCGTTTTTGCCTAAGCCCTACCGCCTCGACACCCTGTTTCATATCGTTCGGAACGTTCTTGCCGAACGCTAAGGCCTCAGGGCAAGAGGCCTCCGGCGGGCTCTTGCCTGTCCGCCGAGCCTGGGCTAAGGGATCCTCTTTCTATCAATCACACAAACGGAGGAGATCATGCCACGTTTTGCCCTGTTCTTGTTCCTGCCGGCTCTCATGTTCGTCGCCGGATCGTCCCTAGCCGCGGACAAGGAAATCAAAGTCGGCTTCGTCTACGTTTCCCCCGTCGGAGACGAGGGATATACCTATGCCCACGATCAAGGCCGCAGGGCCCTCGAGAATATGCCCGGCGTGACCACGTCCTTTGTCGAATCCGTCCCCGAAGGCGCCGATTCCGAACGTGTCATTCAAAACATGGCCCGCAAAGGCTTCGACCTGATCTTCACCACCAGCTACGGGTATATGGACCCGACCATCAAGGTCGCCTCCAAGTTCCCCAAGACGGTCTTCATGCACTGTTCGGGTTTCAAGCGGGCCGACAACGTGGGCACCTATTTCGGCCGCATGTACCAGGCCCGCTACCTGAGCGGAATGGTGGCCGGGACCATGACCAAGTCTAAGATCCTCGGCTACGCCGCCGCCTATCCCATCCCCGAGGTCATCAGGGGCATCAACGCCTTCGCCCTTGGGGCCCAGGCCGTGAATCCCGAGGTCGAGGTCCGGGTGGTCTGGACCAAGACCTGGTACGACCCGACCACCGAAAAGGAGGCCGCCAAGAGCCTGCTGGACGTCGGGGCCGACGTCATCGCCATGCATCAGGACTCCCCCGGCCCCCAGGAAGCGGCCCAGGAACGCGGCCTCTACTCCATCGGCTACAACTCGGACATGAGCAAGATGGCCCCCAAGGCCCACATGACCGCCCCGATATGGAACTGGGGTCCCTTCTATCAGGAAATCGCCCGCCAGGTGCAGGCCGGGACGTGGAAATCCGCAGACCATTGGCCCGGGCTGGAAAGCGGCATCGTCGATCTGTCTCCCTTTGGACCTATGGTGCCGCAGGAGGTCCAGGACCGTGTCATGGCCGCCAAAAAGGACATCATCGAAGGAAAACTGGTGGTCTTTGACGGTCCGGTCAAGGACCAGGCGGGTGAAGTCCGCATCCCGGCCGATCGGGCCGCCACCGACGAGGAACTCCTGTCCATGACCTGGTTCATCGAGGGAGTCGTCGGGACCCCCAAATAGGCCCCTCACGGCACGGCACCACGTTCGCCAGCAGCCCATGACCACCTTTCGAGTTAAAAGGAGACAGGCCCCCCTGACCTGGGGGGCCTGTCTCGTCCTTGTCGGGGGTGTGGTCCTGGCCCTGGGGGCTTCCGGAGCTCTCCTGGCCCTTCAGGGCAAGTCTCCGGCCCAGGGGCTGGTTCTCCTCCTCACCGGGGCCTTTGGGTCGGTCTGGGCCCTTGAGGACTGCGTGATCAAGGCCATTCCCATCTTTCTCTGTTCCCTAGGGGTGGCCGTCACCTTCCGTCTCCAGATCTGGAACATCGGCGCCGAGGGCCAGTTCGCCCTGGGAGCCGTCGGGGCCACCTGGGCCGCTCTGACCTTTCCGGACCTGCATCCGGCTCTTCTCCTGCCCATCATGTTCTCCGCCGCAGCCCTGGCCGGAGGGTTCTGGGGCTTCGTTCCCGGCGTGCTCCGCGCCGGGCTCGGGGTCAACGAAATCATCGTCACCCTTATGTTCAACTATCTCGGAATCCTCCTCATGGAGGCCCTGGTGTACGGGCCCTGGAAGGACCCGGCTAGCTTCGGCATGCCCATGACCCCACTTTTTTCAAACGGCGCCACCGTGTCGGCCATCTCCGAAGGGACCGCCATCCATTGGGGGGTGGTGGTCTGCCTGATCGTGGGAGCCGCGCTTTCGATCGTCTTCCGTTTCACCCGCCTGGGCTTCGTCCTCCAGGCCTGCGGCGAGAATGTAAAGGCCGCCCGCTACGCAAGGTTTCCGTACCGCAGGCTCATCGTTCTGGTCATGGCCGTGGGCGGCGTCCTGGCCGGATGGGCCGGTCTCATGGAGGCCTCGGCCACCGTGGGGCGCCTCCAACCGAGCATCATGGCCGGCTACGGCTATACAGCAATCATCGTCGCCTGGCTGGCCCGCCTGAGTCCGTTCCGCATCGCCCTGGCATCCTTTCTCCTGGCCGGGCTGCGGGTCGGAGTCGAGAATCTTCAGCTCGAACTTCAAGTCCCGGCGGCCTTCGGCGGCATCGTCGAGGGAATGATCCTCATCTTCGTCCTTGCCGCCGGGTTTTTCAGCACCTATTCCCTCTCACTGATCAGACGGCCATGAACATCGACATCGTCATCCCGCTTCTGGCGGCCACAGTCCAGTCGGGAACCCCCATCCTCTACGCCACCCTAGGCGAAATCCTGACCGAACGCTCCGGCACCCTTAACCTCGGCGTGGAAGGCATGATGATCGTCGGGGCCCTGGGCGCCTTTCTGACAGCAATGTTCACAGGCAGCCCGACCCTGGCCGTGCTGGTTGGAGGTCTATCGGCCTCTCTTCTGGGGAGCCTTCATGGCCTGGTCTGTTTCCACTTTATGGGCAACCAAGTCGTCTCGGGACTGGCCCTGACCATCCTGGGTACCGGTCTGGCCAACTACCTGGGCACGCCCTTCGTCGGCCGGAGCGCTCCGGGCTTCGATCCCCTTCGCGTCCCGATCCTGGAAAACATCCCCATTCTCGGGCCCATCCTCTTCCGTCAGGACATTCTGGTCTACGCCAGTCTGCTGACGGCTATTGGGGTCTGGTTCCTCCTGACCAAGACCCGCTGGGGGCTTCATATCAGGGCCGTGGGCGAACACCCCGAGGCCGCCAGGACCACCGGACTGAATGTACCCCTGCTGCGCTGGTCGGCACTTGTCTTAGGCACATTTCTGGCCGGGGTCGGAGGGGCCTACCTCTCCTTGGCCTACACCCACCTCTGGACCAACAACCTGACTGCGGGCCGGGGGTGGATCGCTGTGGCCCTGGTCATCTTCGCCTTCTGGCGGCCCGGCAGGGCTGTGTTCGGGGCCTATCTCTTCGGCGGAGTCATGGCCTGGCAGTTCAGGCTTCAGGCCACCGGGACGACCTTGCCCTCGTCCCTGCTCATGATGCTCCCCTATGCCTTGACCGTCATCGCCCTGGTCATGGCCTCCCGTGGCCGGGGTGTCAGAGAGGCTCCGGCCGCCCTGGGCGTGAACGTCGAACCCGCCGACTGAACCGAAATCGGAGTCAGGACATGAAGGATCGCTACACCAAGACCTTTCCCATCTCCTGGGAACAACTGCATCGTGACGCCAAGGCCCTGGCCTGGAAGCTGGTCGATCTTCAAAAATGGGCCGGCCTGGTGGCCGTCACCCGGGGAGGCATGGTCCCGGCGGCGGTCATTGCCAGGGAGCTGGACATCCATCACGTGGAGACCGTATGCGTCTCCAGCTACGACTGGCAGGATCAGGCCTCCTGCAAGGTCATCAAGCGGCCCTGTTCGGCCGTGGGGCCGGACTGGCTGGTCGTGGACGATCTCGTGGACACCGGCCGCACGGCCCGAGTCATCCGGGACATGCTGCCCGATGCCCATTTCGCCGCTCTATACGCCAAACCTGCCGGCCGCAGCCTGGTGGATACCTACATCACCGAGGTCAGCCAGGACACGTGGATTCTCTTTCCCTGGGACTCGGAATCCAGATTCGTGGAGCCAATAGCCGGCCTCAAGGCCAAGAATCCCTGATGTCGGGCGCCGCACATCGGTTTGATCTCTCCAGATGGTCGGTGGATGTCCTGGAGGTGCGGTCCGGAGGCCGAGACTGGGCCATGGAACGTGTGGCCGACATGGAAACCCTCTGGGAATCCATGAGCGGCATCGGAGACGACGAGGAAGAGGATATCCCCTATTGGGCGGAGATCTGGCCAGCGTCGATCATGCTTGGAGACTGGCTGGCGTCCCGGGCCGAACTTCTTCGTGGCCGGGCCTGCCTGGACATCGGCTGCGGCCTGGGCCTGACCGCCTGCATCGCCTCTTCCCTGGGCGCCCGGGTCACGGCCATGGACCGGGCCCACAGCCCTCTGGCCCTGGCAGGACGGAGCGCCCGGCGCAACGGGATCCCTCCCTTCTCCACAGTTCGCTGCGATTGGAGGCGCCCCCCCTTTCGGGCCCGATCCTTTTCATTTGCCTGGGGGGCCGATGTCCTCTACGAAAAGGCTTTTTTCGAGCCCCTGGAGCGCCTGCTCCGAACGGTCCTGGCCCCCGGTGGCCTCGCCTGGTTCGGAGAGCCCGTCCGCACCGTTTCCCGGCCCTTCAGGGGCTGGTTTCAGGAACGGGGGTGGTCCGTGAAACACCTGGACCTTCGAACCGTTTCCTTTTCCAACCTGACCATGCGCGTCAATTTCTGGGAGCTGGCCCGCAACGATCAACATAAGGAGTGAGACATGGGTGAAACCATTCGCTTCGGCATCTCCCTGGATTCGGAGATGCTGGAAAAATTCGACGCCCTCATCGAGGAGCGCTGCTATCAGACCAGGTCCGAGGCCATCCGGGACCTAATCCGTAACACCATGGTCCAGAAGGAGTGGGAAGATCTGAACAAGGAGATGGTCGGGGTTTTGTCCTTGGTCTACAACCACCACAAGAGCGATCTGGCCCAGACCCTGACCGAAATCCAGCACGATTCCTTGGACGTCATCGTCACCTCCCTGCACATCCATCTCGACCATCACAACTGCCTGGAAGTCCTTATCCTCAAGGGCACGGGAGAAAGGATCAAATCGACTTCGCAACGGCTCATTTCGACCAAGGGGGTCAAGCACGGCCAACTCTCACTGTCCACCACGGGAGAGGACCTGCTCTGATGGAGGATATCCAAAGCGGACCGTCCTCCATCCCCAGGCCCATCGACCGGGTGGGCATCGCCGGTTTGAAACGCCCCATAGTGGTCCGCGACCAGGCCCGGGGTTGGCAACACACCGTGGCCGACATCACCATGAGCGTGGACCTGCCTGCCCGTTTCAAGGGCACCCACATGAGCCGCTTCATTGAGGCATTGGAGGCCTGGGGCGACCGGGTCGACTACCACGGCTTCAGACACCTTCTGGAAGACCTGTCCCAGCGCCTCGACGCGTCGCGCTCCCACCTGGCCTTTTCCTTTCCCTACTTCATGGCCCTGGCGGCCCCGGTCAGCGGCAGTCGCTCCCTTATGGACTG
>RZZR01000061.1 GCA_009929795.1 Deltaproteobacteria bacterium
CTGATAGCGCCCATCGCCATGGAGAAGGGTCTGCGTTTCGCCATTCGCGAGGGTGGGCGGACCGTTGGCGCCGGCGTCGTCACGGAAATTCTGGAGTAATCCATGCGCGTCAAGATCCAATTTGCCTGCAAGGAATGCAAGCGAAAGAACTACGCTTCTGAAAAAAACAAGCGCAACACGACATCTAAGCTCGAGTTGAGCAAGTATTGTCCATTCTGCGGCAAGCACACTTTGCACAAAGAAGGCAAGTAAGAAGCGTTCCATCATAAGAATGTGCAGGCCAGTAGCTCGAACTGGTAGAGCATCGGACTCCAAATCCGAGGGCTGGGGGTTCGAATCCCTCCTGGCCTGCCAACACGTTCTTCTGAGAATGTATCACTTTAGAGAGCGAACAAAGCGGAAATGGCGATGAGCAAGAAAACTACCGGTGAGACCGGGCCGGAAAAGAAAACGGCCTCCATGAGCGAATCCATCGCCGAGTTCAAGGAATTCTTTGAACTTTCCAAAAAGGAAATGAGGAAAGTCGTTTGGCCCGACCGCAAGGAGACTATTGCCACCTGCGGAGCGGTGCTCGTTCTGGTCGTGGTGGTCTCCGTGTTCTTGGGTACCATGGACTTTGCCCTCACCAAGATTGTTGCGGCCCTTCTCTCCTGAACCAGGGTTTTTGAACATAATCATGGACATCATTCTCGAAACTGCATCCTCCGAAACTCCAGCCGCGCGTTGGTATGTAATCCATACCTATTCCGGGTTCGAGAATCGTGTGGAGCAGACGGTCAAGGAGATGATTCGCACCGGCCAGGCCAAGGATCTGATTGAGGACATCATCGTCCCGACCGAGAAGGTCGTTGAGTTGGTTAAGGGCCAGAAACGGACATCGACCAGGAAGTTCTATCCTGGATATGTCTTGATCAAGATGATCTTTAACGACGAATCGTGGCATATGATTCAGTCCATTCCCAAGGTCACGGGGTTCATCGGCGGGAAGAACCGTCCGACACCCCTCTCCGAGACTGAGGCTAACCAGATCATTTCGACCATTCAAATCCGAAAGGAAGATCCCCGGCCAAAATTCCATTTTGAGCGAGGGGACGAAGTCCGAGTCATTGACGGGCCTTTCTCGAATTTCAATGCCGTGGTTGAGGACGTCAACTACGACAAGGGCAAGCTGAAGGTTTCGGTTTCCATTTTCGGTCGACAGACGCCGGTCGAACTCGATTTCGTGCAGGTTTCCAAGGCTTAAGGTCAAGATCGAACACGGCGTAGACAAACAGAGCGAAGAGGTTTCAAATACATGGCCAAAAAAATCACGGCAAAAATCAAGTTGCAGATCCCAGGAGGGGTGGCGAACCCGTCTCCTCCGGTCGGTCCGGCACTGGGACAGCATGGCGTGAACATTATGGAGTTCTGCAAGGCATTTAACGCCAAGACGCAGGACCAGAAGGGAACGATCATACCGGTAATCATCACCGTCTACCAGGATCGATCTTTTACCTTCATCACCAAGACTCCGCCTGCATCTGTTCTTTTGCTCAAGGAGGCCAAGCTGGACAAGGGTTCGGGGGAGCCGAACAAGAACAAGGTCGGCAAGGTGACCATGGCCCAGGTCGAAGCGATTGCCAAACTCAAAATGCCCGACCTGACCGCCAAGAATTTGGACGCGGCTGTCCGCTCCATCGCAGGAACAGCCCGTAGCATGGGCATAGAAGTACTGAACTAGGATGCAAGATCTTATGGGCAAGAAAGGCAAGAAATTCAGAACGGCAGCAGAAACGATCGACAGGGCTCTCAAGTATTCTCCCCGCGAGGGACTCGAACTGGCCCTGAAGTCTTCGTACGCGAAGTTCGACGAAACAGTGGACGTAGCCATCAATCTGGGTGTCAATCCCAAGTACTCCGATCAGATGGTTCGCGGAGCGGTTAGCCTCCCGCAGGGCTTGGGCAAGGAAGTCCGTGTCCTGGTCTTCTGCAAAGGAGAGGTTGAGGAGAAGGCCAAGGCCGCTGGAGCGGATTATGCCGGAGGGGAGGAGCTGGTCGAAAAGATCCAGGGTGGCTGGATGGAGTTCGACAAGGCCGTGGCCACCCCGGACATGATGGCTTTGGTGGGCAAGATCGGCAAGATTCTCGGCCCCCGCGGACTCATGCCCAACGCCAAGACGGGCACCGTGACCTTTGACGTGCAGAAGGCCGTCCAAGAACTGAAGGCCGGCAAGGTCGATTTCAAGGTCGACAAGGCCGGAGTGGTACATGCACCCATCGGGAAGGTTTCCTTTGGGGTTGATCGGATCATGGAGAACTTCAGATCCTTCGTCGACATGATCGTCAAACTGAAACCGTCATCGGCCAAGGGTACCTATCTCAAAGCCGTAAGCGTGGCCACGACCATGGGCCCCGGGGTGAAAATCGACCCCGGGACTCTTCGGGAGATGTAACATTTAAACATAGCTGAGCGCATTTCCCCGGAGTCAGAGAAAGCAGGTGGACTCGATCCTTAATATCCTGCCGAGACGCTTTGACTCGTGCGACCGATGCGTAAGCATGAGCGCGCCAGGATCAACCCGGCGCACTGAAGAATGAGGGGGACAAGGTGAACAGGGCAGAAAAAGCGCAGATCATCGAGGCTCTCAGGGAGAAGGCTGAGACGGCGAACATCGCCATCGTCACCGACTTCAAAGGGCTTAAAGTCGAGGAGACCAATCCTCTGCGCATACAGTTGCGCGAACAGAACGTTGATTTCCAAGTAGTGAAGAACACCTTGGCCGGATTAGCGTTCAAGGACACAAAGCATGCGGCCATATCCGAACAATTCAAGGAATGCTGTGCCGTGGCTTTCGGTTACGACGACCCGGTCGTAGCCAGCAAGATCGTTTTGGGGTATGCTAAGAAGAATAAAAAGTTCAGCGTTCGGTTTGCCAGTCTGGACGGAACGTTTCTCGACGCCGATTCCCTGACGCAATTGTCCGAGCTTCCTGGCAGGGAGCAATTGCTGGCTCAGATGTTGGGAACAATGAACGCCGTGCCCGGAAATTTTGTCCGGTTGTTTGCCAATCTGATTAGGAATATGCTCTACGCCTTGAACGCCATCAAGGAACAGAAAGAGCAGGTTTGAAACGAGTCAAAGCACCATTCAAGGAGGAAGAAAAATGGCTGATATAACCAAAGAACAGGTTGTCGATTTCATTTCGTCCATGACTGTCCTGGAACTGGCCGGGTTCATCAAGGAGCTTGAGGAGAAGTTCGGGGTCAGCGCTGCCGCTCCAGTGGCCGCCGTTGCTGCCGCTCCAGTGGCTGCCGCCGAGTCTCAGGCCGAAGAGAAAACCGAGTTCGACGTTGTGCTGACCGAAGCCGGTGGAAACAAGATTGCTGTCATCAAGGTCGTTCGGGCCTTGACCAACCTTGGACTCAAGGAGGCCAAGGCAAAGGTTGACGAGCTTCCCTCCGTGATCAAGGAAGCTGTTAGCAAGGAGCAGGCCGAGGAGGCCAAAGCTCAGCTCACCGAGGCCGGTGCCAAGGTCGAAGTCAAATAGCTGTCCTGATAGGGCCTTTAGGAATAGAAAGCAGAGCCAATATTGGACTGCTTTCTATTCCTTTTATTTTTTGTCCATCAAGTGTCGCTTGCGGCAACGGTAATGACCCGTTGCCTTTCGTATTTCATCCGACATTTCTGCTTTCCTGCGTCCCCCGTTCCTGTTCTGTCCACTGACCTCATTCAACTTCTGCAAATGGGTGGTCTACGCCCGAGGTTACAATGAGAGAGTTCATAAAGCAATTCGGAAAGATCAAAATTCCCATCGCAACCCCACACCTGCTGAGTCTCCAGCTCGATTCTTATCGGAAATTCCTGCAACTGGAAAAGCCACCAGCCAGTAGGGACGACGTTGGGCTCGAGGGGGTATTCAGGTCGGTCTTTCCAATCCACGATTTTAACAAGACAGCGACTCTCGAATACGTCAGCTACGAAGTCGGAAAGCCGAAGTTTGACGTCGATGAATGTATTTCCAAGGGTCTGACCTACGAGGCTCCGGTACGAATCAAAGTCCGTCTCGTCGTCTACGACGTGGACGAGGAAACCGGCAACCGCTCCATTCACGATATCAAGGAACAAGATATTTACTTCGGGACCCTGCCCCTGATTACGGACAAGGGTACATTCGTGGTCAACGGGACCGAACGGGTCATCGTCAATCAGCTACAACGTTCCCCGGGAATTATTTTCGAACACGATTCCGGCAAGACCCATTCCAGCGGAAAGGTCCTCTATTCGAGCCGAATCATACCCATGCGCGGCTCATGGCTCGATTTCGATATAGATCACAAGGGGATTCTCTACGTCCGCATCGACCGGCGTCGAAAGATGCCTGCGACCATTCTCCTCAAAGCTATGGGCATGACCGGTGAGGATATCCTCGACTATTTTTACGACAAGGAAGTCCTTCGTTTCGAGGGGGTCAGGGTTTTTCGCTCAGTTTCGCCTGCGAACTACAGAAAGGAAATGTCCTATGCTGATATCGTGGACGATCAAGGGGAGGTTGTGGTCCCCAAGGGTCGGTTGATCAACGAACGGCTTTGGAAGGCGGTATGCACTGCCAAAATCGATTTTATCGAGATCGATTCAAGCCAGGCCATGAACGAGTTTTTGGCACGCGAGGTCATCCATCCCGAGACAGGTGAAGTTCTCGGGGAGATGTGCGAACAACTCTCAGAAGAGCTTGTGGATCGGTTGCGGACCGCAGGGATCAACCAAGTGGAAATCCTTCTGGCCAGCAGTGCGGATGTTTCGTCGACCGTTCGAGACACTCTGCTGCTCGACAAGACCGAGGACATTGAGAGCGCACAGATCGATATTTACAAGCGTCTCCGTCCGAGTTCGCCTCCGACACCCGAGATATCTTCGACTTTTTTCGATAATTTATTTAGGAACCCAGATTACTACGACCTATCGTCGGTGGGCAGGTACAAGCTCAACATGAGACTTGGATTGTCCCTGCCCCTTGATCACCAGACTTTGTCCAACGAGGACATTTGTCGGGCGATCAAGCATCTCCTTTACCTCAAGGATTCTCACGGTCCGGCCGACGACATCGACCACCTTGGGAATCGCCGCGTCCGTCCGGTGGGTGAACTCGTTGAGAATCAGTATCGAATCGGTTTGGTGCGAATGGAGCGGGCCATCAAAGAACGTATGAGCCTCCAGGAAGTGGCAACGCTAATGCCCCACGACCTGGTCAATCCTAAGCCAGTAACGGCGGTTCTTAAGGAGTTTTTCGGAACCTCCCAGCTTTCTCAGTTCATGGACCAGACCAACCCCCTGTCCGAGGTGACCCACAAGCGTCGGCTCTCGGCCTTGGGTCCGGGAGGCCTGACCAGAGAACGGGCCGGATTCGAGGTCCGTGACGTACATCCGAGCCATTATGGACGGATTTGTCCCATCGAAACGCCAGAAGGACCGAACATTGGACTTATCGTTTCTCTGACCACACACGGCAAGGTCAACGATTTCGGGTTCATTGAGACCCCGTATCGCTGTGTCGAGAACGGACAACTGACCGGGAAGATCAAGTATCTCGACGCATCCAACGAGAACGACGAGATCATCGCCCAGGCCAACGCAGTTTTGGACGAGGAAGGTCGGTTCGAAAAGGAACTTGTCATGGCCAGGATCAAGGGCGAGACGACCATGGCCCGGCGGGAGGATGTGACCTTGATGGACATTTCCCCTAGCCAGATCGTGTCCATTTCCGCAGCTCTCATTCCTTTTTTGGAACACGACGATGCCAACCGAGCACTGATGGGCTCCAACATGCAGCGACAGGCCGTTCCCCTGGTCGCCGCCGAGCGCCCCTTGGTGGGGACCGGCATGGAGAGTGTGGTGGCCCGGGATTCCGGGAGTTGCCTTTTGGCTGAGGGCCCAGGGACGGTCAGGTATGCCGACGCCGAGATCATTATAATGTCGTACGATGGCGAGCTTTACACCGAAACCGGGGGGACCCGTTTCTACGAACTTCAAAAATTCCACAAGTCCAATCAGAATAGTTGCTTCGGCCAGAAGCCCAGAGTGGTCATCGGTCAGCGGGTCGAAAAAGGGGACGTGCTGGCTGACGGTCCGGGAATTCGAGACGGGGAGCTGGCCCTGGGCAAGAACCTCTTGGTGGCCTTTATGCCTTGGTGCGGATACAATTTTGAGGACTCCATTCTCATCTCCGAGCGGATGGTCAAAGAGGACACCTACACCTCGATTCATATCGAGGAATTCGACGTTGTGGCCCGAGACACCAAGCTCGGTCCAGAAGAGGTGACCAGAGACATCCCCAATGTTGGAGAGGACATGCTCCGGAACTTGGATGACAGCGGTATCGTCCGCATAGGGGCCAAGGTGGTTCCCGAGGATATCCTGGTCGGGAAGATCACGCCCAAGGGTGAGACCCAGCTTTCACCGGAGGAGCGGCTGTTACGGGCCATCTTCGGGGACAAGGCCCGGGATGTGAAGAACACGTCTCTCAAGGTTCCGCCAGGCATTGAGGGTACAGTCATTGACGTCAAGGTTTTCAACCGCCGTTCAGGAGACAAGGACGAGCGCACAAAGCTCATCGAAGACGCCTACCTGGCCAAGATCGACCGGAGGGAAAAACAGCATATTGTATCGCTGACAGCCTCCATGCGTGAGCGACTGATCCACATTGTTCTTGGGAAGATGGTTCAGCGTTCGATCATGGGCAAACGCAAGGGTGAAGTTCTCCTTGAGGCCAACAAGCCCATGCCGGCGGAACTTCTGGAGACAATGCCTCTGAAAAAGTTGGCCGGGATTTTCGTCAGCAAAGAAGTCAATGAGGCGGTCCGCCAGATCCTTGATCAATACCAGGCACAGCTGGATGCCATCAACGAGATTTATCGACTTAAGCGCGAGAAGGCCACCGAAGGTGACGATCTTCCCCCTGGGGTGATCAAGATGGTCAAGGTCTACGTGGCCGTGAAGCGCAAGTTGAGCGTCGGTGACAAGATGGCCGGACGGCACGGCAACAAAGGTGTTGTCTCCAATATCCTGCCCGAGGAGGATATGCCCTTCTTCGACGATGGAACGCCAATGGACGTGGTCCTCAACCCACTGGGGGTTCCCTCACGGATGAACATCGGGCAGATCATGGAAACCCATCTCGGATGGGCGTCCAGGGAGCTTGGACGCAAAATTGCCGACATGTTCGAGCAAGGACTCGATTTGAAGCCCATACGAGAACAAGTAAAATCGGTTTTCGATTCCCCGGAGATTGATTCCCTTGTCGACGAGATGGACGACGATGAATTTGTCGCGGCGGCCAAGGCTCTTCGGCAGGGCATCATCTGCAAAACCCCGGTATTTGACGGAGCGAACGAAGACGAGATTTGGGGCATGCTCCGCAAAGCAGGGCTTCCCGACGACGGGAAATCGGTCCTTTTCGACGGGCGAACCGGTGAACCTTTCGACAGCAAGGTTACGGTGGGGTACATGTATTACCTCAAGCTCCACCATCTCGTGGATGAGAAAATTCATGCCAGGTCCACAGGGCCATACTCCCTAGTCACCCAACAGCCATTGGGAGGCAAAGCCCAGTTCGGAGGCCAAAGACTCGGAGAGATGGAGGTCTGGGCACTAGAAGCTTACGGTGCCGCCAATCTTCTGCAAGAGTTCTTGACGGTCAAGTCGGACGACGTGACCGGCCGGGTGAAGATGTATGAGAAGATCGTCAAGGGAAACAATTTCCTTGAGTCCGGAATGCCCGAATCCTTCAACGTTCTGGTCAAGGAGATGATGTCTCTCGGGCTGGACGTGACCTTGGTGCCTCGGGAACGGAAAACACGCCGGACCCAGTAGGTGGACGAAGAAAACGGTATTTGTTCTGAATGGTTTCCGGCTTACGGCCCGGGACCGACGACAATATAGAACGAGGTAGGATCGCCATGACTCTCGATGACCTTTTCTCCCAGCGCGGGAGCAGCACCTCGACCCTGAACGGGCAGGATCTGAAAGCCATCGCCATCAACATCGCCTCTCCGGAAAAGATCAGGGAATGGTCCTTCGGAGAAGTCAAAAAGCCGGAAACCATCAACTACCGGACCTTCAAGCCGGAACGGGACGGCCTCTTCTGCGCCAAGATTTTCGGACCAGTCAAGGACTACGAGTGCAATTGCGGCAAATACAAGCGCATGAAGCATCGGGGAATTGTTTGTGAAAAATGCGGCGTCGAGGTCATTGCCTCCAAGGTCCGCAGAGAGAGGATGGGACATATCGAACTAGCCGCTCCGGTGGCCCATATCTGGTTTCTGAAAAGCCTGCCGTCCAAAATTGGAACCTTGTTGGATATGACCATGGCTGACCTGGAAAAGGTCCTCTACTTCGACTCCTACGTCATCCTCGACCCCAAGGAGATCGGGAACTTGAGCAAACGCCAGGTGATCACCGAGGAACAGTACATCCAGATAATTGAGCATTACGGGGAGGACGCCATCGTCGCACAGATGGGCGCCGAGGCCGTTAAGGTCCTTTTGGAAGAAATCAATTTGGAGGCTCTCCGCGCCGAGCTGCGGGAAGAGTCCTTTGCCACCAAGTCCCAGACTAAGAAGAAGAAGATTGCCAAGAGGCTGAAGATCGTCGAGGCGTTCCTCGACTCGACCAACAAGCCCGAGTGGATGATCATGGAGGTGATTCCGGTCATTCCTCCGGAACTTCGCCCCTTGGTGCCTCTCGACGGAGGCCGTTTCGCTACCTCGGATCTGAATGACCTCTACCGGCGTGTGATCAACAGAAACAACCGGTTGCGACGGCTTTTGGAACTCGGGGCCCCGGACATCATCATTCGCAATGAGAAGCGAATGCTCCAGGAATCTGTGGACGCCTTATTCGATAATGGGCGCAGGGGGCGGGCCATCACAGGTACCAACGGCCGACCACTGAAGTCCCTTTCGGACATGATCAAAGGAAAACAGGGTCGATTCAGGCAGAATCTTCTGGGGAAACGGGTGGATTACTCCGGCCGATCGGTAATCGTCGTCGGCCCGAGCCTCAAGCTCCACCAATGCGGCCTGCCCAAGAAGATGGCCTTGGAGTTGTTTAAGCCATTCATCTATTCCAAACTTGAAGAGCGCGGACTGGCCACGAACATCAAAAGTGCCAAGAAGATGGTCGAGCGCGAAGAGGTCGCAGTTTGGGACATTCTCGAAGAAGTGGTCAGCGAATACCCGATTATGCTCAACCGTGCTCCGACACTCCATCGGCTGGGTATTCAGGCCTTCGAGCCACTGCTCATCGAGGGCAAGGCCATCAGACTTCATCCCCTTGTCTGCACAGCGTTCAACGCCGATTTCGACGGCGATCAGATGGCAGTACATTTGCCTCTTTCGGTGGAGGCTCAAGTGGAGTGCCGGGTGCTGATGATGTCCACTAACAATATTTTGGCTCCGTCCAATGGAACCCCGGTTATTGTTCCCAGCCAGGACATAGTCCTCGGTCTGTACTATCTGACTGTAGCCAGATCCTTCCAGCCGGGCGAGGGAAAGGTCTTCACCAATTCCGATGAGGTCATCGCCGCCCTTGATGCGAAATGCGTTGGCCTGCATGCCAGGATCAAGGTCCGAATCAACGGCCAACTCGTAGAGACGACGCCGGGTAGGATCATGATTCTCCAGATTCTTCCGGACAAGGTTCCCCTTGAGCTCGCCAACAGGGTCCTCAGCAAGAAGACCATCGCCACCCTTGTCAGCGAAACATATCGTCTGGCCGGAACCAAGGCCACGGTCCTTTTGTGCGACAGATTGAAAGACATGGGCTTTGAATATTCGACAAGAGCGGGAGTGACCGTCGGCGTCAAGGACCTCAAGATTCCGGAAAAGAAGCGAACTCTTCTGGAAATCGCCAACAACGAGGTAGCCGAGATCGAACGCCAGTATCGTGATCAGATCATCACAAAGACCGAGAAATACAACAAGGTCGTCGATGTTTGGACCAAGGTCACCAACGAGGTGGCCCACGAGATGATGCAGGGCATATCCCAGGAGGAAGTCACCGATCCCAAGACTGGACGGACCGAAATGAACGAAAGTTTCAACCCGGTGTTCATGATGGCCAACTCGGGTTCCAGAGGCAACACTGACCAGATGCGCCAGTTGGCCGGAATGCGCGGATTGATGGCCAAACCTTCCGGGGACATCATCGAGACACCGATCAGATCCTGTTTCCGAGAGGGGTTGACGGTCCTTGAGTATTTCACCTCGACCCACGGAGCCCGCAAGGGCCTTGCAGATACGGCACTCAAGACGGCCAACTCTGGATATTTGACCCGGCGGTTGGTAGACGTCTCCCAGGACATGATCATTTCCGAGATCGACTGCGGAACCGTTGACGGGCTTGAGGTCAGGGCCATGGTCAAGAGCGGGGAGATCCGTCAGGCAATGGCTGAGCGCGTGGTCGGACGAATCTCCATGTACGACGTCAAACATCCCGGTACTGGCGAGATCTTTGTCCGCCGGGGAGAGATGATCGAAGAGGATAAGGCCAAGCTGATTGACGAGGCAGGTATCAACGCGGTGACGATCCGTTCGACCTTGACCTGCAAAAGTGCCTTCGGAGTCTGCGCCCATTGCTATGGACGCGATCTGGCCCGCGGTCATTTGGTTAACGTCGGAGAGGCCGTGGGGATTATCGCCGCCCAGAGCATCGGTGAGCCCGGAACTCAGTTGACTATGAGAACATTCCACATCGGTGGCACGGCATCCAAGGAGATCGAGCAATCGTTCATCACTGCCGACTATGCCGGTAAAGTCGTTCTTTCCCGGGTCAAATACATTGAGAAGAAGGTTTTGGACAATTCCATCGCCGGATACGGCAGTAGCGGTTCCGTGTACATCGTTCTCGGCAGCATCGGTCAGGTTAGAATCGTGGACGCCCAGGGCATCGAACGTGAGAAATATCCCTTGCCCAATGGAGCTAGGCTCTATTTCAAAAACGGAGACGATGTGAAGAAGGGCGAGCGATTGGCCGAATGGGATCCCTTCCACGAACCGTTCGTCACTGATGTTTCCGGCTTCATCCGTTTCAACGACATTGTCGAGGGGAAGACCGTTCAGGAACGGGTGGACGAGGATTCCGGGCAGTCCACCATGACCGTCATAGAGTATCGTTCGACAAATTTAAGGCCGAGCATATCCATTTGCGACGAGCAGGGAAATGTGAAGTTTCGGCCCGAAAGCACAGAGCCGGCGACCTACCAGTTGCCGGTTGGCATCATTCTCATGTCCCAGGACAACCAAACTGTAGAGGCCGGAGACGTCATCGCGAGAAAGCCGAGGGAGACGTCGAAGACCAAGGACATCGTCGGAGGCCTTCCCCGGGTGGCCGAACTGTTCGAGGCCCGCAAGCCAAAGGATCTCGGTGTGGTTTCGGAAATCGAGGGTGTGGTCCGTTTCGGGCCTGATTCCAAGGGAAAACGGAAGATCATCATTACCCCGGAAATCGGCGAAGCTCGGGAGTATCTGGTGCCCAAGGGGCGGCATATTACCGTCCGCGATGGTGACTTTGTCCAGGCAGGAGAGTTGCTGACTGAAGGCTCGCCAGATCTACACGATATTCTGAAGATCAAGGGCGAGAAGTTTCTGGCCAATTTCCTTGTGGAGGAGGTTCAGGAAGTCTACCGATCCCAAGGCGTCCGGATTAACGACAAGCATATCGAGATCATCGTCAGGCAAATGCTCAAGAAGCTGACTGTGGTCGATCCTGGGGACACCGGGTTTCTCGTCGGTGAGCAAGTAGACAAGGCCGCCTTCCACAAGGAGAATCAAAAAATCACGGTGCAGGGTGTGCTGCCGGCCGTTGCCGAGCCTCTGGTCCTCGGCATCACTCAGGCCTCGCTGACCACTGAGTCCTTCATTTCGGCGGCATCCTTTCAGGAAACCACCAAGGTCCTGACCGAGGCTTCGCTGATGGGAAAGATGGACTACATGAATGGGCTGAAGGAAAATGTCATCGTCGGACGGCTCATTCCGGCCGGATCAGGATACCGGAATTATATCGAGAGCGAGATTGAGGTTCCGGAGCAGCCGGAGAGCCCGGATAAATTTTTGGAGGAGCTCGATCGTAACCCGTTACTGATCGACGTCTGAGCTCGGAAGAATCGGGAACGAATCAAGTTGTTTTTTTCTTGACATCGGAAACGGGTGCAAATACTTTCACCCGTTTCCAACAGGTGAATTGCGAACGGAGGAACGCATGCCTACCATCAATCAACTTATCCGCAAGCAGCGGGTGAAATCCGTCAAGCGGAAGAAGAACGCAGCTCTTCAGCAGTGTCCCCAGCGGAGGGGGGTGTGCGTGCGTGTGTACACGACCACGCCCAAGAAGCCGAATTCGGCTTTGCGCAAGGTGGCCAGGGTTCGGCTCACGAACGGGATCGAGGTCACCTCGTATATCCCCGGAGAGGGACACAACCTTCAGGAGCACTCCGTGGTCATGATTCGGGGCGGTCGTGTCAAAGACTTGCCTGGCGTCAGGTATCACGTAATTCGTGGGACCCTGGATGCCTCCGGAGTTCAGGACAGGCGCCAGGGCCGTTCCAAATACGGTAGCAAACGTCCGAAATAGTTAGAGAGGATAGCGCAGATGCCACGTAAAGGACCAGCTCCGCGTCGAGAGATTCTGCCGGATCCCAAGTATGGTAGCCGGCTGGTCGCCAAGTTCATCAACCAGATGATGATTGACGGCAAAAAGAGTGTCGCCGAGTCGAATTTTTATCGGGCCGTTGAAGAGCTCGGGGCCAAGGCCGAGCAAGAGCCAATCAAGGCCTTCGAGACGGTCATCGAAAATGTCAAGCCGATAATGGAAGTGAAGTCCCGTCGTGTAGGCGGGGCCACATATCAGGTGCCCATGGACATCCGCCCTGAGCGTCAGGAATCGTTGGCTATCCGCTGGTTGGTGGCCTACGCCAGGGGTCGCGGAGAGAAAGGCATCGCCCGACGATTGGCCGGGGAGTTCATCGACGCCTTCAACAACAGGGGCGGAGCCGTCAAGAAGCGTGAGGACACGCACCGCATGGCCGAGGCCAACAAGGCCTTTGCCCACTACCGCTGGTAGTCCACAGGAGAGATGACTTGGGCAGACTAGTACCCATCGAACGTCAGAGAAATATCGGAATCATGGCCCATATTGATGCGGGCAAGACCACGACCACCGAGCGTATTCTCTATTATACTGGCGTATCGCACAGAATCGGAGAGGTCCATGACGGCATGGCCACCATGGACTGGATGGAGCAGGAGCAGGAGCGAGGAATCACCATCACCTCGGCCGCGACCACCTGTTTCTGGCGTGACCATCGGGTAAATATTATTGATACACCAGGCCATGTTGATTTCACCGTTGAAGTGGAGCGCTCTCTTCGCGTTCTCGACGGAGCGGTGGCGGTATTTTGTGCTGTTGGCGGTGTCGAACCCCAATCGGAAACAGTATGGCGTCAGGCTGATCGCTATAAGGTTCCAAGATTGGCATTCGTCAACAAGATGGACCGCTCCGGGGCCGACTTTTTCCGGGTGGTGGAGATGTTACGGACGAGGCTGAAGGCCAAGCCTGTTCCTCTTCAGATTCCCATCGGGTCCGAGGAAAATTTTCGTGGAGTGATTGATCTTGTCGAAGGCAAGGCCATGCTCTACGACGAGGAGTCTCTGGGCGAAAAGTTCGATACCGTCGAGATCCCCGAAGAGCTTCGTGAATTGGCCGATAAATGGAAGTTGGTCCTTGTGGAGGCCATCGCTGAGGAGGACGAGACTTTTCTTGAAAAGTATCTCGGCGGCGAGGAACTGACTGCCGAAGAATTACAAGAAGGAATTAGGAAGGCGACCATTTCACTGACAATTTGTCCTGTTTTGTGTGGGACGGCCTTCAAGAACAAGGGTGTTCAGCCACTTTTGAACGCCATCGTCGATTATCTGCCTTCTCCTTTGGATATCCCCCCTATGGTCGGCAAGGATCCTGACTCTGACGGGGAGATCACTTGCATCTGTTCCGACGATGAGCCGCTAAGTTCTCTGGCCTTCAAACTTATGACCGATCCGTTCGTCGGTCATTTGACATTTTTGCGCATCTACTCCGGCTCCATTGAGTCCGGAAGTACCGTAGTCAATGCGGCCAACGGCAAGAAAGAGCGGATCGGTCGTCTTTTGAAAATGCATGCCAACAAGCGTGAGGAGATTAAGTCTGCTTACGCAGGAGATATCGTTGCCGCTGTAGGTCTAAAATATACATCGACCGGCGAGTCCCTTTGTGATTTAAAACGGCCGGTTCTCCTTGAGTCTATGGATTTCCCCGAGCCTGTTATTGAGGTGGCCATAGAGCCCAAGACCAAGGCGGACAGAGATATCCTTTCCCAGGCTCTCCAGAAGCTGGCCAAGGAGGATCCGTCCTTCAGGGTAAAGACCGATGAGGAGACCAGCCAGACACTTATTGCCGGGATGGGCGAGCTGCATCTTGAGATCATAGTCGATCGTCTGACCCGTGAATTCAAGGTCGACGCCAATGTCGGGCGCCCGCAGGTTGCCTACCGCGAAACCATCACCAAGCCAGCTGACACTGACCTCAAATATGCCAAACAAAGCGGTGGTCGTGGCCAGTATGGACATGTCTGCATCAAGGTCGAGCCTCAGGAACCTGGTACAGGATATGTGTTCGAGAACCAGATCGTAGGTGGGGTCATTCCCAAGGAATATATTGCACCAATTGATCGGGGAATCAAAGACGCTCTCAAGGGTGGAGTCTTGGCCGGATTTCCAATTGTCGATGTTAGGGTCGTTCTTTACCACGGATCGTACCACGATGTTGACTCCTCCGAGCAGGCATTTTACATCGCCGGGTCCATGGCCATCAAGGATGCTTGTCGGAAAGCGGCCCCCATCTTTCTCGAACCGATTATGTTCGTGGAGATTCTGACCCCGGAAGATTATCTTGGGGACGTCATGGGGGATATCAATGGACGCCGTGGCAGGGTAACCAGCCTTGAACCAAGGATGGGTACTCAGATCATTCGTGCTCAGGTTCCGTTGAGCAATATGTTCGGGTACGCCACGGATCTCCGTTCACGGACTCAAGGCCGGGCAACATATTCCATGCTCTTCAATCATTACGAGCGGGTTCCCGCAGGTTTGGCTGAAGAATTGACGAAGCAGAAGTAAGTAAACGAAGGGGTTACAAACATGGGTAAGGCGAAGTTCGAGCGGAAGAAGCCGCACGTAAACATTGGGACCATTGGTCACATTGACCACGGGAAGACGACGCTGACG
>RZZR01000062.1 GCA_009929795.1 Deltaproteobacteria bacterium
GATGACCAGACGAACGATGTCCCTTGGCGAGAGGGTCCTGGCCTTGGCGGCTCGTTCGTAGTACCTTCTGGCCGCCGTGTCGAATGGCTGCCCCAGGTTGGCATACGGACAAAACAACCAATCATCTGACACATGTTTCCAGTCATAGAGGTGCCCAAGACCATGCATTTCCAGCAGGGGCAGAGGGTGGCCAGCGGCCTGGATATCCCGGGTCGCCTTGCGGGCCACGGCCAAGGCGATCTCGGCAATCCTGGGACAATCCTGGAGATCGATCTCCTTGAGCGTGATCCGGCCCAGTTCGAAACGGATGTTCTTCAACGCATCAAGGGGAATGATGGCCATGGGGAGCTCCGTCCAACCATGATTTTTTTGACGAAACAATCCTGGCCAAGGCGGCAATTTAGACAAGTACGGTCAGCCAGGGGCCTAGCGCATCCGGAGCCCTTCGAACTTCCAGCTTTCCATGCCGATGGGGCTCCAGAAACCGCCTGAGTTGCCGTAAAAGGTCACCGAGGACGAACCCTTGATGGTGTTGGCCGTGGCCCAGCTGATGATGGCCTCGTAGCGGGCGGCCAGGTTGGGCTGACCCAGGGCGTAGGGGGTTTCTAGGGTGAAGCGCCATGCCCCGCCCGGAAAGTCGGGGTCCACGTCCTGAAAGGTTCCTTGAACCGAACCTGAAGGCGTGGTCAGGGTCGCCATGGCCCCTTGCTGGGTAATGGTCCAGGTTTCCTGCTTGGTGAAACCTTCGCGGATTTTTCCCTGGGGGGTGGAGGTGGCAATGATGGTGGCCGTGATCTGCCACCGGCCGTCGACTGGCATGGGACCGGCCCAGGCTGAATAACAGAGAGCGAAAACGAGACAGGCCGCAGATACGAAACGGTACCCATTCATGGCGATTCCCTCCTTTGTTTTTCGCCGGACTTGAAGGCGGACAGTCGACTCAACAACCCAGTGCAGAGAAAGCCCAGGCCGAGGCCGAAGCCGAAGGCCTGGAAAACGGCCATGGTCAGTTCGCGAGCCTTGGTCGCCAGCCAATTGTTTTTGCGGATCCGGATGTCCTCCAAGGCCACTTTGAACTCGTGCTCCTGGGCGTCTATGGTCTGAAGACGGTCGCTGGTGACGAGTTCATCAACTGGGGTGCCGGCGATGAACATCTGAAAGTCATTGGCGGTCTGGGAAAGAGGCAGGGCCATGGAAGCCGGGGTCCACCAGATGTCCTTTGGGCCCCAGAAAGCGCCGACCAGGGACGTGGCCAGGGTGGAGCCGAAGACAAAGGTGGTGATGACGCCGAAGATGAGCATGCCGTTCAGTGGTTTTTTCATGGGGCCTCCGTTCCGGGAGATTGTTTGGGTTTATTCGTTTTGTAAAAGTATCTCCGTAGTTGGATTTCAGTTCGGGCTCAGTGTATTCCCCGTGGATTGAGAACGAGTTCGTGTTCCCGGTGTCTCAAGGACCGGACGGTCAAGGCCATGGTTCCCAATCGATATCGCCCCGGTCCGGGGCAGATATCCAGTATTTTTGGCACATTCATCATCAAGGTTTTGGAATGGCTGTCCAATGTTTTCGCGTCGGCGTATAGCGTGACGTCGTGGACGGGTCTGGCCACAGAGAGACATTGAACACGTTTTTTCAAGTCGAGCAAGGTTTTCGGCTGTTCAAAGTCGATATATTCTTCGATGAGAGATGGATTGTCGACATAGACGGTATCAAACCATGGTTCAGCCCACTCGAGCAAGTTCATGTCGGCATTTCTCAGAACAAGCCCAACGTCATATTTGTGTGGTGGATGAATTCCCATATGTTCATCCCAACAATTTTCTGACTTAATACCCCATTTTCTTATAAAGTTTCTTTGGCTTTTCATATATTGATTCATCCATTCCCGATCATTTTTGTTGTTCGAAAATTTTGTTGATTTGGAACAAAAATGATAGACTGAAGTATCCCGAATTTGTCCAACACGAGCTCCTGCAAGCTTAACTCGAATATACAGATCGTCATCGTCAGCCATGTATTTCAAGAAGAGATGATCAACGCCGCCGATTTTCAAGAATAGATTTCTACTTGTCATCCATGGAAAAAAGAGGGCCTGGAAAATTTGGCCCGATTGGTCTCGATTGTTGGAGGCCGCCCAGTGCAAAAAACCATTTTCGTCAAAGGTTTCGAGACGATCACCAAAGTCGTAAATAGTCTTGTCCGGCGATGGGGGATAGACTGGCGGTTCGACTCGGAAGGCACAAAGAAAGTCCAAGGATTCACGACCTGCTAGCATCTGCCGGTCAAAATTTTTTGGGATGTACATGTCCGTATGCAGCATACAGATGTCATCGCTCGAGGCCAAGGAAACGGCCTTGTTATAGGCGTACGCAATGCCGATGTTTTCCGGTTCAAAATGCTTCACGACGAGGGGATCGTCCACCGACTCCATCCATTGGCGTGACCCATCCGAAGATCCGTCATCAAGCAAGATCACCTCGTGATGGGCGCCGAGGTTGCGCCGCAGAGATTCATAACAGAATCGGAAATATGGCAAGGCGTTGAAGTTGCAAATGATGAAACTGATTCTCCCCATCAAGACACCCTCTTCAGATTAGCAACTTCATTTAGATACGAATCAAGTTTGCCCGCGATCCGCTTCATTGAGAACTGATCCATGGCCAGCCGCGCCTTTCCTCCAATTTCAGGATTCACTCGACCACAGACGACATCGTTCATTTTGGTCACCAGTTCACGTTCGTCCACCTCGGCCCAACGCATGCCGACCTCGAAGACAGGAGGAAGAAAGTGCAAATCCTCTTCTTCGATTTTGCCCAGTCTGAAGTCCAGGCAAAGGGCGTTTTCGATATTCATGTATTCCATGTTGCCAGACCATCCGGTGGCCAGAACCAATTTCCCATGGGCCATCGCTTCGCTGATTCCCAGACCCCAGGCTTCACCTCGATGAGGGGACACATACGCGTCGCACAGGGCATGGAGGGCCGAGATCTGTTTTTCTGAAAGATCTTCCGGCAAAGAGATAACTCCCGGTAGGCCGGACAAGTCAAGCGCATGGCGGTATTGCTTGACCACAAGCCGGGCCCGATTTCTCGGCAGCAGGGCAAAGGCCCGAAGCAGAACGGCAATGTTCTTTCGCGCGTTCCTCGCATCGCAGATGGTGTAGAATATCGTCGCCCGGCTTCGAAAGTGGCCTGCACTGAGGCCCAATCGTTCACTGATGAACTCAGTATCCTTCCTGGAGGGGGACACTCTTTCGACGACATGAGGAAGAACGCGCACCACACGGTTGTGTCCGGAAAAGGCGGCAGCGGAGAAACTGGAAGGGGTCCATATCTGGTCCACCAATTCGAGGTGTGGAATGAATTTTTGCGGAAGACGTTCCAGTTCCCAGACGAAATAGCCGACTATCGGCTTGGTCCGGAGAGTCGGCCATCGCTCGACATGACAAGGAATCCTATCCGGTTCGTCGTGGAGTACGCATACGTCGGCCTCCTGGGGACTTTCCACGAGTTCATGACCAAGGAGCCGCAAACATTGGATATAGTGGGCGCCGGCCTTGGCATGGCTCACATAGTTGGAGGTCAGATAGAAAACTTTCACTCACTCATTTCCGGGCCTGGGCCTAAAGGGCGATACCGCCCCGAGGATATGGCCGAGTACATTTTGTTCCGTTGCAGGTGGCGGATGGAACTCTTGGAATGTTTGATGACAATGTTCGGCAAGAGCATGACCGAATCGGGGTTATCGTGGGTTTCCAGCGGGAATTCGTGGCATCCGGGCGAGGCGTCAAGTGAGGGGGATGTGTTTCTCCAGCGAACCCCTCGAATCACCAGACGGAATTGCCAGTCTGGCCAAACCCCTGTGTCCACACCATCGATCAGGTTACGCCTGGACATGCCCACAACCCGCATCCCGGGGTTATTCTTCAGCGTTTTGTTCAGCACCTCGGGCAAGATGGACATGGCGTCCGTGTCCAATCTTTCATCCGCATCAAGCATCAGCAGCCAGTCCTCAGCCAGGCGCTTGGCCACGGCATTGCGCTGAGCGGCAAAATCCCCCTGCAATCCGCGTCTGAAGACGACGAGACCAGGATGTTCCCACCTCTTTACTATGTTCAAGGCGTCATTGGAGTCGGGCCTGTCATCCACGGCGACGTAGATTCTCTGGAAAAATGACGCGTGATGTTGGAACCAAGCCAGCACCAAATCGTCGGGTTCCGGACCAAGGATCATCCCCAGGGCGATGTTCATGGCTGTCATTCATCCCCGATTTCGAGGGATCGGGTCGTTGAGGTCCATTTTGTCAGGGCCAGATCGGCCAGGGCGTTGATTACGCTGGCCGCCAAAGCCGAACCGCCCTTGCGTCCGGCCAGGGTGATGAATGGGATTTCCATTTGGGCCATGAGTAGGTCCTTGGATTCGGCGGCGTGGACAAAGCCCACGGGCATGCCGACGATGAGGGCCGGCCGGGATAGGCCCTGTTCGATGCGTTCAAGGAGCCTGATCAGGGCTGTGGGCGCGTTGCCGATGACGTGAATGGCCGGACGAAATTCATCCTCGGCCAGGTCCACGGCCGCCCTGGCCCGGGTGGTCCCCGAGGCCTGGGCCAGCTCGGCCGTCCTGGGATCGGTCATGAGACAGTTCACCGTGCAGCACAACGGAGTCAGGCGGCGCTCGGGAATGCCGCAACGGGCCATGTGCGTGTCGGTGACCATGGCGCAGCCATGAGTCAGGGCGGCCAGCCCGGCCGTGACGGCCCGGGGGTGGAAGCGGACCAGGTCCAGAAGCTCGAAATCGGCCGTGGTGTGGATCATGCGTCGGACAATGGCCCACTCGGCCCCGGCAAAGGGCCGGGGTTCGGGAACTTCAACGTCGATGACGGCCAGGGAGCGGGCCTCGATCTCTTCGGGCCGCAGCGTCGGAAAGGCGTTCATGGTCGTGTCTCCAGAAGATTCTTGATGGCTGGCCAGTCGAGGTTTTGAATCACGGCGTCGGCCAGACGGTCCAGGGCCTGGTCGAGATCGGGCGCGGCCGAAGCGGGCTCCAGAGGCAAAAGAACCTTGCGGGCCCGCAGCCCGTTCAGCCACCAGCGGCGAAATGTCGGGGCGTCGAACAGGCCGTGGACATAGGTGCCCCAGACGGGCAGGCGGGGGTGGCCATGGCCCAGGATGTGGCCCCCGGCCAGAACCACCGGGATGGGCTCGGCTTCGCCGGATTTGACCGTGGTTTGGCCGTGGTGGATTTCATAGCCGTCAAGGTCCAGGTTTGACGGCACATGGCGAGCCTTGATCCGGGAGAGCCGCTTGTCAGCCTCCAGGGTGGTCGTCAGGTTCAGGAGGCCCAGGCCCGGGGAGCGCTGACGGTTCGATTCCAGGGCGTGGGGGTCCAGGATGTCTTCCCCCAGCATCTGATAGCCGCCGCAAATGCCCACGATCTCCGCTCCTTCCCGGGCCAGACGTCGCAAAGCCTCGTCCAGGTTGGCGGCTCGGATGAAATCCAGATCGGGGACCACGGCCTTGGACCCGGGAATGATGACCGCGTCCGGGGCAAGGTCGTGCAAATTTCGACCGGAGGACACCCGAACAAGGTCCACGTCAGGCTCCCGGGTCAAGACATCCAGATCGGTGGCGTTGGAGATGCGGGGCAGATCCAGACAGGCGATGACCAGCTCCCGGCCTTGGGCGCGGGAGACGGGCAGAGCCTTGAAACTGACCGAATCCTCGTCGGGCAGGCCGAGATCGGGCAGAAAGGGAAGAACGCCCAGACCAGGAAGGCCGGTGCGGGCGGTGACGAAATTTTCGGCGTTGCCGAGCAGGCCCGGGTCGCCCCGGAACTTGTTCAGGACGAATCCGGCCAAAAGGCTCCGCTCCCAGGGTTCCAGACAATGCCAGGTGCCGAGAATGGAGGCAAAGGCCCCGCCGCGGTCGATGTCGGCGACCAGAATGACCCGGGCCCGAGCCTCGCGGGCCATGGCCATGTTGACGATATCAAAGGCCTTCAGGTTGACTTCGGCCGGGCTGCCGGCCCCTTCCAGAACCATGACCTCGAAGCCCGAGGCCAACTCGGCGTAGGCCCGGCAGACCGTGGGCCAGAGATCGGCCTTGGTCCGGAAATAGTCCCGGGCCTCCATGGTACCCTGGGGTCGACCCAGGACGACGACCTGGGAGCCGGTGTCCGAGCCGGGTTTCAGCAAGACCGGATTCATGCGGACGTCGGCCTCCAGGCCGCAGGCCCGGGCCTGGAGGATTTGGGCCCGGCCCATTTCCAATCCGTCTAGGGTGACCCCTGAGTTGAGGGACATGTTCTGGGCCTTGAAGGGAGCCACCCGGAGGCCCTCCCGCCGCAGGGCCCGGCAGATGCCGGCGGCCACCAGGCTTTTTCCCGCATTGGAGCAGGTGCCCTGGATCATGAGGGCCGGGGGCAGAACCGGCTGGGGCTTGGCTGTGGCCATAGGGCTCGATGGGCGCACCTCGAGGGCGATCTCCAGCTTCTCCAAGAGGACGTCAGTCTCGGCGGTGGGCCGCACGGCCAGGCGGATGAAAGACGTATCCAGCCCGGGGATGGTCGAGCAGTCACGGACGAGGATGCGGTGTTCGGCCAATGTCCGGGCCAGTTCCGGTGCCCTGGGGTGATCCTGGTCCAGGCGGGCCAGGAGAAAATTGGCCCTGGAGGGGAAAACGTCCAGGCCCAGGGATTTCAGACCCCGGGCCAGATGGTCCCGCAAGGCCGGGATGGCCCGGGCGCTGGCCTCCACATGGTCCGTGTCCTTCATGGCCCATTGGCCCACGGCCTGGGCCACGGCGTTGACGGTCCAAGGGGGGAGCTGGTTTTTCAGGGACGAGATGAGGCGGGGCGCTCCCAGGGCCAGTCCCAGGCGCAGGCCGGGAATGGCCAGGGACTTGGTCAGGGACCAGAGAACGAGGACGTTGTCCGGCAGGTCCGACCCCAGCCTTGGCAGCCCTGGGCAGAGATCGGCGTAGGCCTCGTCCACGGCAAAGAAAGAGTCGGGGTGACGTCCGGCCAGAGACAGCACGGCGTCCAGGTCCAGGACCGAACCCGAGGGATTGGCCGGATGGCCGAGAAAGACCAGCGTTGGTTGGTCGAGTCGGGCCTCCACGGCCTGCACGTTCAAGACGAAATACGGTTCGGCATCCAGGGGCAGGAGTTCGGTTTCCATGGCGGCCAGGCGGCAGGCCCGCTCGTATTCGGCGTAGGCTGGAACGGGGATGACGGCCCGGGCAAGACCGAGGGTCCGGGGCAGGGCCAGAATGATTTCGGACGTGCCGTTGGCGGCCAGGACCTGGGAGTCATCCAGATTTCGGAGCCTGGCCGCGGCCTGGCACAGAGGCCCGGCCCAGGGGTCGGGGTAGCGGGTCAGATCCCGCAGACCACGGGCCACGGCCTGGTCCAACCATGGGGGTGGACCCAGGGGATTGAGGGAGGCCGAGAAGTCGAGAATCTCTTCCGGCCGACAGCCCAGACGCCGAGTCAGGGCCAGGACAGTGCCGCCGTGGGCGGGGGGGGGATTGTTCACGCGGGGATATCCGAAGAGGGTCGGGGCGAACGGGTCATGGAGTCCTTTGGATGTTTCAAAAATCGTACATGTTCAAAATGACCGCCCCACGGGTGAGTTGGCCGACAAGGATGCCGTTCTCGGCCACGGGCAGGTAGCCGAGGTCGGAGCGGGCCATGAGGGTCAGGGCCTCGCGCAGGGTCTGGTCGGGATGAACGGAAACGACGACCTGACGGATCATGGAGGTCACGGCTTTGTCCCGTTGGGCCTCGTTCTTGATTTTGGCCAGGGTTTCGGAACTGATTGTGCCGAGGATCCGGTTCGACGAGTCGGCCACCAGGAGGCTGGTTTTTCCGGTCCGGTCCATGAGCTCTCCGGCCTGCCGAAGGGAGGTGTCCGGGGAGATGGTTTCAACGGCTTGGGCCATGATTTCGCCCACGGTCGTGTCCCCGGTGTCGGCGGCCCGAACAAGGGCCAGGACCCGTTCCCGAACTTCGTCCACCGGAGCCTGGACCGCGGCTGAACCGGCCCCGGGGTGGCCTCCACCGCCAAGGGCCCGGACCACGGCTCCGACGTCGAAGACCTTGGGATTGCCCCGGGCGATGACCGTGGTCTTGCCCGAGGCCGTTGGAAACAGGCCAAAGGCGGCGTCCAGCCCTTTGAGTTCCTTGAACTTGGTGACCACGGACGGGAGCATGTTCAGGTTCTTGTCGGCGTCCTGAACGCAGACGCCCAGGCGCAGGCCATTGGTTTCGACCAATTCGGTGGAGGAGAGCATGCGGCCGAAGAGGTCCACGTGCCGCGAATCCAGGGCGCTGTCCAGATAGGCGGCGACCACGTTTAGATCGGCCCCGTTTTCCAGGAGGAATCCGGCCATGTGGACGTCCCGGGCCGTGGTCGAGGGATAGGACAGGGACCCGGTGTCGTCGTAGATGCCGAGGAGAAACAGGGTGGCGTGCATGGGGGCGAAGGCCCGGTCCAGCTCCTTGATCCGCTCCAGCAGGAGCGTGACCGAGGCCCCGACCTCTTCGAGATGAATTTTGTCGGCTTTAATGGTGCCCGCAGCCATGTGGTGGTCCCAGATGGTGACGGGAAGGCCCGGGCGGGCCAGTTGGGCCATGTGGTCCAATCGTTCCCAGCTGGATGTGTCGGTGACCACCAGGCCGGTGACCGAGGAGAGATCGAGACTCTTGCGGGGCCGGAGGCGGAAGAGATCCCAATGGACGGCCAGGAATTCCCTGACCGGGGCCTGGACCTGGGCCGGCAGGATTCCGACAGAGCCTGGATAGACGAAGGTGGCCGCGACCATGGAGGCCAGGGCGTCGAAGTCGGCATTCATGTGTGTAGTGACGATGTCCACGATGGTCCCCGGATGATGAGATTCCAGCTATCTTGTCCAAGGCAAGGTGCCGATTCCGGAACTGCCGGTCAAGTGGCGCAAAACGGTCGGTCTTGCCGGACGCCAAGGCCCGTGGTAGCGGATTCAAAAAAGGGGCCGTTGGATGAGGTCTCCAGGGTCAACCCGTACACTGCCGACAAAGGAGGGAAAGGGTATGACTGCGGACGCGATGAACGCCATGTCGGAGCGGTATCTCGACCTAGTACTGGATGGAAAGCGTCAGGCCGCCATGGATTATGTGCTCGGCCTCATCGAACAGGGGGTGAACATCCGAGACATCTATCTGGGCGTGTTCCAGCCGGCCTTGTACGAAGTGGGGCGACTGTGGCAGGAGAACGTCATTTCCGTGGCCAAGGAGCATTATTGCACGGCCGTGACCCAATCGATCATCTCCCGGATCTACCCCCATGTCTTCAGTGCCCGGCACAACGGCCTGATCATGGTCGGGTGCTGTGTCCAGGACGAACTCCACGAAATAGGCATTCGCATGGTCTGCGATTTTTTCGAGATGGACGGATGGGATACCCACTATTTGGGAGCCAACAATCCGGTGGAGGGCGTCGTTGATTTCGTACACGAGAAAAAGGCCCATGTTTTGGGGGTCTCGGTGACCATGACCTTCCACCTGGACAAGGCTCGGGCCTTGATCGGTTCGGTCAGGCAGGCCATGTCGGAGCGGGTCAGAATCCTGGTCGGCGGCTATCCGTTCAGCCGTGATCCGGACCTGGCCCGGGAGATGGGCGCCGACGCCTGTGTCGCCCGGGGCGAGATGGCCGTAAACGTGGCCCGGAGCCTGGTCGGGGCAGGAGAACCGGTTCGATGAACATCGTTTCCGGTGCGGCCATGCTCTGCGCCGACGACGGCTCCATCCGGCGCTGCTTTGTCGGAGACTGTGGATTCTTTAGGCCGGGAGCAAAGCTCTGGGATCTGGTCACCCAAGGGTACCGGGACAAGGCCAAGGCCTTCTGGCGGGCCGTTTTCGATGGAACCCAGACAACGCCTTGGGATCTGGAACTGGACATAGGGAACGAGGTCCAGATCCGGTCCTGCATGGGCGGGCGGACCGACGAGGGAGTTTTGGTCCTGATTTCGGGATCCTTCGGAGAGCTGTTCGGATTCTACGAGGAACTTATCCGGATCAACAGCGAACTGACCAACGAGCTCAGAAAAGCCCACAGGGACATGGCCCTCATGGCCCGGCAGCAGGAGCGGGAGAGCGAGGACATCCTTGAGGAACTGGCCCTGGTCAACAACGAGCTGACCAACGCTCAGAGGACCCTTGCCAAGAAGAACGAGGAGTTGGCCAGACTGAACGCCCAAAAGAGCGCTTTTCTGGGCATGGCTGCCCATGATCTGCGCAACCCCCTGGGTGCCATACTCAATTTTGCCTCCATCATCCGGGCGGACATGGGACCGGAAGCGGCCGAACCGGCGACCATGCTTGAGCGCATCGAGGTGCTCAGCCGAACAAGCCTGAGAATGGTGGATGATTTTCTGGACGCCACGGTCCTTGAGTCGGGTCGCCTGGACCTGAAGACCGAGCCCCTCGATCTTGTGGCCGGGACAAGGGCCGGACTGGTCCTACACAGACTGTCAGCGTCCAAGAAGAGCATGGAGCTGGATCTGGTGGTCCGTGAGGAGCGCATCCCGGTCTTGGCCGACGAGGAGAAACTGAGCCAGGTCCTGGACAACCTCCTGTCCAACGCTATCAAGTATTCGCCAAAAGGCTCGAAGATCCGGGTCGAGGTCCAGGTCGACGGCCCCTGGGGCATGGTCGCTGTTGAGGATCAGGGGCCTGGCATTCCGGAGAAGGATCGGGACGCGGTTTTCGATCTCTTCGTCAAGAGCACATCTAAGACCACGGGTGGGGAAAAAAGTTCGGGCATCGGACTGGCCATCGTCAAGCGGATCGTGGACGCCCATGGCGGGAACATCCGGGTGGACGGCGGGGCGGACGGCGGGGCCAGGTTCGTTGTCCGTCTGCCTCTGGCTCGGGAGGAAGACTCCCCCAAGATTCGAGGCGATGCATCGAGCGACCGGACCTTTTCGGGCGGGGCGGATTTTCTCGGGCCGATTCTGGTGGTCGACGACGATCGCATGCAGCAGGAGGTCCTCAAGGCTTTGTTCTCCCGACGAAAAACGGACTGCCGGGCGGTGGGCAGCGTGGACGAGGCTTTCAAGGAGCTTGACCGAGGGGGATATCTGGCCGTGGTCACGGACCTAGATCTTGGGGACGCCTCGGGTCTGGATCTCCTGGCCCGGATGCGGAATCGGCCCGATCTGGCTCGAATCCCGGCTTTCGTCCTGACCGGAGACGCCGATGCCCGGACCCGGGAGAGATGTCTGTCCGCCGGAGCCTGGGAGGTCTTTGTCAAGCCCGTGGGGGCCACGGAATTGGAGAGGATCGGCAGGCTGTCGAAGGGGAGCGAAGATGGCGGAACGTGAGACTCGCAAAGTGGCCATGGTTGTCGAATCTCTGAGGGAAATCGGGGCAGATCTCCATCCTGCCCGGCTGCTGCCTGCGGCGAGCGTGGGCCTAGTGATCGGCATTCTTCTGGTGGTGGTCGAGGTGTCCTTTGCCGCCTTGATTTTTGGCGGGCCGTTGTCCTACATGGCCTTGCAGGGTATGGGCCTAACCCTTTTCGGCGGCCTGATTCTGACGGCGACCTCCACCCTGTTCAGCCCACTGCGCTCAGTGATCAATCTTCCTCAGGACGCACCCACGGCCATTTTGGCCGGTTCCGTGGCGGCCCTGGCTGCGGCCGGGACCATAAGACCCGATCAAGCCGGGTTCATGACCGTGACGGCCATCATGATGGGATCGGCTTTTCTGGCCGGGTCCATCATGGTCCTTTGCGGTCGGTTCCGTTTGGCTAACCTGATCCGCTTCATGCCCTACCCGGTGCTTGGGGGGTTCATGGGCGGGACGGGATGGTTGCTGGCCGTGGGAGGCCTTGAGGTCATGAGCGGCCTGTCGCCGACTCTGTCCAACATCGGATTCTTTTTCGACCCGCCTGCCTTGGTCAAATGGATTCCCGGGGTCCTCTTCGGGGCCGGGCTGTATTATCTCCTGCGCCGGTTCGCTCATTTTTTCATTCTGCCTGTTTTTTTGCTGTCCGGACTTGTTTTGGCCCATCTGCTTCTCTGGCTTTTGGGCCTTGGGCCTGAACAGGCCCGGGAGGCAGGCTATCTTTTGTCCGGCCTGCCGGAGAGCCGCTTGTGGCCAGTGTTCGGCCCGAACGATCTCGGGCTGATCCAATGGCCCATCGTCTTGGAGACCCTGCCGTCCATGGCCACGGTGGCCCTGATCACTTTGGTGGGCTATCTCCTGAACGTGAGCGGGATTCAATTCCAGCTCAAGCGGGACGTGGACGTGAACCGCGACCTTATCCAGGCCGGATTCGCGAACCTGCTGGCTGGCGGAGGCGGGTCTTCGCCGGGTTACCCAGCCATCAGCCTGTCCCTTCTTGGACCGCGTTGCAGGGTGAACTCGCGGGTCATCGGGCTGACTGCGGCCCTCGTGGTCTTCGGAGTCCTCTTGGCTGGAGGAAATCTCCTCCTTTTCTTCCCTCGCCCCATACTGGGCGGTCTGCTCTTTTTTTTGGGCATCTCCTTTCTAATCGAGTGGCTCTGGGACGGGGCCAATCGTCTGCCCCTGGCCGATTACGCAGTGGTCCTTTGCATCCTGGCCACGGTCGTCGGGGCTGGATTTTTGGCCGGGGTCGGTCTGGGCCTGGTTCTGGCCGTGATTCTGCTCGTGGTCCGTCTGAGCAGGGTGCCGGTCATCCGCCATGAGCGGACCGGGTCCGAGACCGGCAGTCGACGGGAGCGGCCCATCCCCGAGGTTCGGCTGCTTCAGTCCCTGGGCCGGAACATCCGGATCGTCGAGTTGCAGGGCTATATGTTTTTCGGCTCGGCCAACGTCCTGCTTGATCGTCTCGAACCGGTGATGAAGGCCGACGGCGGCAGTCATCGACGCTATCTGCTTCTCGATTTCCAGCGGGTCGGGGGGTGCGAGATTTCGGCCGTGAGCGTTCTGGGCCGCATCGCCCAACGGGCGGCCGAGACCAATTCCTTTCTGGTCCTGACCCGATGCGAGCCACGGGTGATCAAGCTGCTCATGGCCTACGCCGGGGTCGCGGCCGGACACATGGTCCGGACCTTCGAGGACCTGGACCAGGGACTGGAATGGTGCGAGGATCGATTGCTGGGCGAGGTCCGCAAGGCCCGGCTTGATGACACCAAGGATCTGGCACTTTTGGACGATGTGGCCGAGGATATGCAACACTATCTGGACCGAATGGAACGGTTCGAGACCATGGTGGAGCGCATGAAGGGGTTTTACGAACTCCGGCGCTTTGCCAAGGGTCAGACCATCCTGGACCGGGACGAGGATCCGGGCGGGATATATCTGGTCATTCACGGCCGGGTCCGCGAAAACGAGATCCGGGACGGCCGGGTCGTCAGTCGAGGCCAGGGCGGTCCGGGCTTTGTTTTTGGCGAGGACCGTTTCGTTGGCCGAATTGGAGACGTTCTGGTTCGCACTGAAAGCGAGGTGGAGGCGGCCTTTGTCAGTCGGTCGATCCTGGAGCGGCTGCGAACGGAGAACCTGGAGCTGGCGGCCGATCTGTACCGGCACGCATTCGTGGAACTGGCGACCAAGTTTGGCCGAGGCACCATGAATCGGGGATCGGTGACTATGGAGGGGGAATGAGCGAGAGCAAGCCCCGCGTTCTCGACCTGCGCGACAAATGCTGAGGCGTGGGGCAGGAGGTAGTTTGGCACCTCCGCTTCAATCGCGACGACGAACTGGTGGTCCTGCTCAAACCCGTGGCTTTGGGCCAGGCCGAGAATGCTCTGTATGTGGAAACCGGGTGGCGGCTGGAATCCAGGCCCGAAAACGACTGGGTCCGGGCCGTGTTCAAAAGGGGACAAGGGGGACGATGTGAGCCGACTTGAGGAAGACCGCAGGGCCCTGCCGGCCCTGTACGCGTGCAGTCCCCGGGCCGGGGGAAACAGCGACCGGGCGGCGGATCTCGTGGCTCGGGGCATAGCCGAGGCCGGAGGAGTTTCGGAGACCATCCGCCTGCGAACCTACAACATCCATCCCTGCATTGGTTGCAACCGGTGCCGATACGACCGGGAGGGCCGATGCTTCCTGACGGACGTGGACCAGAGTTCATCCCTGTACCAGCCCCTGATCCACGCCCCGTTCGTGTTTTTGGTCACTCCCGTTTATTTCTACCATGTTCCGTCCCAGTTCAAGGCCTTTATCGACCGAAGTCAGAGCTTCTATCTGCGCCGTGAGGGGGGGGATCAAACCCTGCTCGATTTGCCTCGTCGGCCAGCTTGGGTGGTCATGTTCGCAGCCAGGCCCAAGGGAGAGAAGTTGTTCGAGGGGGCCTTGCTGACCCTGAAATATTTTTTGCGGACCTTCAACCTCGACATCCAGGAGAGGATGCTTCACCTCGGCAAGGAAGGTCCTCTGGATCTGGATGGAGACGGAAAGGCCGTGGGCGACATGGTGGCCGCTGGACGACGGGCATGGGAAGAATTCGGGGCCTGACCGGAGGGACGGGGGCGATTCTGGCCGTGTTGGGCCGAAGGTGCCGATCCTGCGGCCGGGTCTCCGGGGTCGGGCCGGATGGGCTGTGCGAGGACTGCGGTCGGGATTTGGCCCCAAGAACAGGCGGCTATTGCCCGCGGTGCGGCGAGCTGTACGACGATTCCGAAAGTTCGCCCCATCCCTGCGCCGAATGTCTGCGAGCCGCCCCGCCTTGGTCCGGTTTTTTCTTTCACGGTGAGTACACGGGGAGGCTTCGGGAGATGATTCTGGGCCTCAAGTTCAATGACCGGATCGGGACCCTGGCCCTGCTCGGGTCGTTTCTGGCCCGGGCCGGGAGAACGGCGGGCCTGGGCGGCGTGGACGTGGTGCTTCCGGTGCCTCTGCATTACAAGAGGTTGCGCGAGAGGGGGTACAATCAGAGTTTGGAACTGGCCCGGGCCCTGGCCCGCGAACGGGGCTGGCCTTTGGACGCCCATGGCCTGGTTCGAGTTCGGCAGACCATTCCCCAGACCGGGCTGACCAGGGCCGGGC
>RZZR01000063.1 GCA_009929795.1 Deltaproteobacteria bacterium
TGTGCCTTGTACATGGACAAGACGATCCGGTCGGAAAACCAATAGCTTCCGACATTCATGACCACGGCCAGAACAAAGGCCACGACCATCCCGCCCTGTCCGCCGATCATCCTCCCAAAAAGGATGAGCATGGCCGTCAAAACGCCCAGCAAGAGACCGGTCTTCAACTGGCTGCTCATATTGACTGTCCTCCGAAATCCAGAAGGAACATTATCCTTCGTTGATCTGAATCCGCCGCACGGCCACCGGGGAATGGCCCACCTTGGACACGGTCACTGTGAGGATGCCCCTTTCGAGATTCGCTTCGATTCCCTGAAGATCGGCCGTCTCCGGCAAAACGAATTTTCGGGCAAAAGGACCGTAGGAACGCTCGAGCAAATGGTAGTCACTTCCGCTGGCGTCCTTTTCCATCCTCCGCTCACCATAAACCCAAAGGGTCTGTCCCTTGGTCTCCAAGGTGATGGACTCTCTTTCCATTCCAGGCATCTCCAACTGGATTACCAAGGTGTCTGTCGTTTCATAGACGTCGGCGGCCGGTTGAAAATAGGCCACCTTCTCCCGGCTCTGTCGACCGGAGCCCAGGGCATTCTCCATGATCCGGCCGATTTCTTCCTTCATGCTCTGAATCTCGAGCCATGGGTTTATGAGATAGTTGGCCATCCGTTCTTCCCTCCACCGTTATAACCCTTTCGCCAAGGACCGTATCCGACAAATTCGATCAAATAACCACCCACCTTCCGAAGTCAAGCCGAAATGCCAAGGGCGAACGCGACTCCGTCCACACTCTGGCACTCGTTAACGGGTTCAAATTCCTCATTTTGTCGATATCATCGAAGGTTGGCCTCGATATCGAGCCCGCTTTCCCCGGTCTTGAAAACATATTTGAACGAAGCACTTTCCCTGTTGACAGTCGCCCCGCCCCCGAATACATAGGGCTCTCTGTTGTGCGGGCGGATAGCTCAGCTGGGAGAGCATCGGCCTTACAAGCCGAGGGTCACAGGTTCAATCCCTGTTCCGCCTACCAGATTTGACATGCGGAGCCGTAGTTAAGTTGGTTATAACGCCGGCCTGTCACGCCGGAGGCCGAGGGTTCGAGTCCCTTCGGCTCCGCCAAAGAAAACAAGGGTTTAGAAGCTAAAGCTCCTAAACCCTTTTTTCATTTCCAACCGTATTTCCAGTTTCTAGCCGATATTTCCACCTCTGAAGACGATCTCCGTCAAATCATGCCCCAGCTCCTGGACAGGTCGCTCCTCCCCCCAGTTCGGGGACAACGCCAGAGCCTAACCTCTACCTGCCTCTGCTGTCATTCTCCTTCATCTCGCCTGCCGCGCAAGATGCGGTACACTGGACACTTACGAAAATTCAGCCAATGTATTTATTATTTGTTCAGGGACAAAAAATGGCCCCCAAGCTGTAGAAATAAGGGGGCCTTTTTGCGACGAAAACTGAAATTCTTAACCTACCGTCTTCTTCCCTCTCTTCTCCCAAAGCTTCATATCTTGCATCTTCTTTCTACGTTCACGAGCCAAACTCTTCGCAACCAGGGATGCACCTTTCGGAAGCCCCCATTTGGCTTTGTATTCCTCGGGAGTAAGGTCATGAGTAGCCAAGTGCTTCTTGGTCAAGACCTTGAATACTTTTCCACATTCGATGCAAACGACACTTTTTTCTCGAATGGATTTTTTGGGATCAACGGCAGCCTCACTTTGAGGAGATTCAACATCGCCTTCGGCCATTCCTTTGAATTTTTTAGCCATGTTCTGGATCATAGTCATGATCTCATCTTCAGTCATATTGCGAACACTGGCTTGAGCTTTGGTTATCTCAATGGCGGCCTTCAAATAATCTTCCATATTCCCTCCAGAAATTACATTGTTGATATGCACGAATTTGGTTACCAATAATGATGGAAATTTTTTTGTCAAGCTTAGAATACAAAAAGCCGCCTTGCTGATTAGCTTGGCGGCTTTTTTTGTTTGAAGCTGTCTTTGCTATCGCAAATCGTCAATGTCGATCTTTCTCCCGCATGAAGGACAACGATCAAGATTTGCCATACGGCAATGTATTCTAAACACATATTGTATTCCACTTTCAGTAATCTGGTAGGCTACCCAGAAGACATATCCACATTGACAATACCTGCGTTGCATGACCTTCCTCCTTATTGATTTACAAAAGTAAACTCTATGGACAAAAAAATATCTACACGTAGGAGCGACTGGTCCAGAGAACCTTGCCGATAATCCTCAAAGTCTCAAGCTCATCGCCTTGAAGGGTGATCGGTGGATACTTGGGATTATCGCTGAATAAGGTGACAAGACCTGGCCGCGCTTGAATTCGCTTTACGAGCAACTCGCCAGCCAAGCTCAGGATATACGGACAGATGCCACTTGGCTCGTTGTGACTCAAATCGACCAGGACAGTATCGCCGGGCTGAATTTCAGGAATCATGCTGTCCCCGACAATATCCATTGCCACCATATTCTTGGGCTGGCCTTTTCTCTGAATCCAGTCCTGCTCAAAAGGGACAACTCCAATCGTATTGGATTCGACCTCAAGAGATCCGGCGCCAGCGCAAGCCTTGGCTGACACCTTCGGTATACAAAGGGTTAAGTTTTCTCCATCTCGGCGCATCGAGCCTTTGCCGGTTTTTAGCCAATCGTAGCTCAGCCCGTAGAGTGATGCGACCACGTGCAACCAGTGCTCCGGGACACCTCTCGACTTGGCCAGCGTTATACCCGGAGCTTTGATGCCGAGCATCTTTGCCAACTCTTTTTGGGTGCTGATCCTCGTTGCTTGAGAGACTCGTTGGAAAAATTCGTCAAAGTTCATTGTGTTTCCTTGGCTTTATTTATTAACAATTGTAAATTTAAATGTCAAGGAAAATTTGGTTTGCTCTTCGTAACATTTCACGCAACTTGACCGGAGACGGCGCATCGGTCACGATCAAAATGCGTCGAAAATTTGATTTCTTTACGGGTGGGAAGCGAAGAATAGTTTTCACCTCAACGGAGTGAGAAGTGACAAAAAGGTGGGAACTGGGGTGGGAACTAAAAAAGGGTTCACGGCTGTTTTTCCGTAAACCCTTGATTTTTCTTGGTGGGCAATGCAAGATTCGAACTTGCGGCCTTTGGCTCCGGAGGCCAACGCTCTATCCAACTGAGCTAATTGCCCGAAGGGTAAGCCCTTTAGGCTCCTGACCCTGCCCTTGTCAAGCCTAGCCGGTTATGCTTCCAATAAAATTTGTATCCGAAGTTTCCCAGAAGAATCCTTCCCTCGAACATACGACTGCATTGAAGTGAAATGAAAAAAACGACACGAATTATTGCGGCCATAACCGGGGCCAGCGGAACTCCCTATGGAATCCGCCTGGTTGAAATTCTCTCCCAAGACCCGAATATTGAGACCCATGTCATCATCTCCGACAACGCTGCCCGGGTCGGCCAGATTGAATGTGGACAAAACATCGCGTCGATTTTGCCGGTCAATGTCCTACTCCACGACAACAAGGACATCGGCTCCGGGCCGGCCAGCGGGTCTTGGCCTCATCATGGTATGGCCATCTGTCCCTGTTCCATGGCCACCTTGGCAGGTATCGCCCAAGGGCGATCCGACAATCTCATTCTGCGGGCTGCGGACGTGACTCTTAAGGAGCGTCGGCCATTAGTCCTCGTGCCTCGGGAAACGCCTTTCAGTCGGATTCATCTCCGCAACATGCTGGAACTGCACGATGCTGGAGCGGTTATCCTGCCACCTTGCCCGGCTTTTTACCTGCAACCGAAAACCATAGCCGACATGATCGACCAGATCGTTGCCCGAATCCTGGATCATATAAATATCCGCCATGACGTCAGCAGACGTTGGGAAGGTGGAGGCTCCTGAGCCTGGATCAGCCCTCGACATCAACGACCGATCCCCTCAGCCCCCCCTCAGAAGGCCTCTGGTTGTTTTGGGCCTCCTGAGCCTCCTGAACCGGAGGAGTCGCTTCGGCCTCCGCAGCTTGGACCTCTCTCTCGATGCCCTTGCGAATCTCCACATCGTTCGTCGCCGAACGATTCATCTCCACGTTTGTGTAACTCATCGTGCATCTCCGCGGGTTGCTGGTTAAAACCTGTTTCTCAAGATATCCGGAACAAGCTCCCCCTTCAAGCTGCCAGCCACAGATTGAAAACTCCACAAGACGCCCCAATACACACTGGCAAAAAAAACTTGCCAACCAGCTTTGAAACAGGTAGGCGGGCATCCTCCAAAAGACATCCCGGCGGTCTGGATGTAGCCGCGAGCATTTGATCCCTCGTCGACTCACTCCACACCGGTCGAGCAAACGCACACAGCCTCGACCGCCCGTCGTATCAACACGCTACAGGGGTTTTATCTTTGTCCACGAAAATTTGGATGCTCATCGTCGTTTTTTTCACCGCCCTTGGCTACCAATCAGGACTTCACACCGGTCAGGACAGGATGGACGAACGGTATCGCGACCATCTCGATCTGGCTCTGGCCCAAGCCGAGGAATGGCGCGCCATGACTGATCTGCTACAGGAAAAACTCGATCGCCGAAGGGTCGAGGTGGTCACCCTGACCGCCTACAGCCCCCGGGTCGAGGAATGTAATGAAGATCCACTGACCACCGCCAGTATGCTGCCCGTCCGGCCTGGAAGCGTGGCTGTCAGCCGGGACCTCTTCGAAAAGGGCTGGGTTTTCGGACGCAAAGTGTATATCAAGGGACACGGGGTGTACACCATCACCGATCTCATGAACTCTCGCTACACCAAACGAATCGATCTCTTCTTCTGGGACACCGAGGAAGCCAGACAATTCGGCATCAAGGAAACCCACGCCGCCCTGCTTGACACCTGAAGCCTTCGGGCCACAAGAAATTCCCTCCCAACATGTTGGGCTCGTGGCCCTTCATGCTCAGATAATGGCCGGTTTGGCTAATGCCTCGGTCCGGATTTTCCCGACGCAAGCCACAAGTCAGCCCATCGAATCATCCTTGTTTGTCGCACCCACCTTGAGGGACTGCTTGATCTTCGTCTTCGTTCCCTCACATCTCATTCGTCCTGAACCACACCCGAAAAAAAAACATCGTCGGCCCAGAAGCCTCCAAAGGTTTTGATTGACATGCGAGCATGGCGGACTGATCGTCAGTTCATTTCATGAACCTCGAAAACAATGAGGATACGGTCATGGTCATCCATGAAATCGTTCTGGCTCTCGACCCATCACACGCCTTTCCGATGTCTTCAGCCCGAAGGGCCAGGACCGTGGCCATGGCCAAGGCGCTCAGTCTGGCCGCTATGGCCTTTGCCTTTTTGGTGCTTGTCTGGCCAAGACCGGCCATGGCCGACCTCGACACCGACTATGAGCGGGCCATCGAAGACGCCAAACAGGCCGACCCGGACGAAATAAGCCGCAACCTGTGGGCCATCGTGCCCTCCAATGGTGATCTGATCTGGGAAGGCGAACCAGGAGAATCACGCCTTCTGGTCGTCACCTGGGCTAGCCCCTATTTCTTCAACACCTTCTACAAAGGTCGAGAGGGGCAGGAAATTTTACTGCCCGTAGATTACAACGCCTGGGTGACCGTCGTTCCCGAACTCAAGGATTTCTTCAAAACCCGCAACCAACCCCTACCCGTGAACGAACAGGCCGCCGACCTGCGTATCAAGCAGCTTCTCGGACTGTACTATACGTGGGATTTCGCTTCTTTGGTCCAGATATGGGTCTATCCCCAGAACCTGTTCAGGCCCTCGGCCGATCCGGAAATCACCGACCACGAGGCTGAACTGGACTACCCGACCACCGGCAATCGCTTCCTGGCTTTTGGTCCGGCCACCATCACCGAATACAAGCAACCGCCCCGGGATTTTCAAGGCTGGTTCGAGTTCAACAAGATCGTCCGCTATGAAAAGGATGGCTATTGGGCGCCCTGGACCCGGCTCGGATACACCTACGACTGGAACAACGCCACGGACGAGTTCGGTTTGAGCGAGTTCATCCTACTGGGCAACTCCACGGTCAAGATCGAATCCTGCACTCCGGAATATGAAATCCTTGGCTACTTCACCCCACCGGATTCCGGCGGATCTTCGTCAGGCGGCTGCTTGGCCACAGGGCCAAACAGCTCGGGAGACCCCTGGCCATGGCTCTTTCTTTTGATCATGGCTTTCGGATGGCGATGGAGGTGGAAAACTCATCGGGACAAGACAGCCGACTAGCCCGTCAACCTTCCGCGAAGCCTGACTGGCGCCGCCATTCGTCAGGCACCTGTCCAAAAAGACACTTTGCCTCAACACGTCGGAGCAGCCTTCTGGCCCAATTCTTTTTCCATCCGCCTGACTCTGAGCTTCTTTTCCATCTCCACCAAAAGGAAGAGGGCCACGGCCAGAGCCAGGGTCTCGGCCCACTGTACGATACCGATGGGGGCCGTGCCGAACATGGTATTCATGAACGGCACATAGATGAGCACAAGCTGCAGAACGACCATGAGACCGATACCTGCCGGGACCCAGATGTTGGACATGATGCCCAAAGTAAAGGGGTTCTGGGTGAAGGACCGGGCGTTCAATAGATAGGCCGCCTCGAGCATGACAAAGACATTCACGGCCACGGTCCTGGCCTCTTCGATGGTCCGTCCCAGGGAAAGCTCAAGCTTGAACATACCGAAGGCGGCCACCAGGAGACACAGCCCCACCATGAGCACTCGGAAAGCCAGACACGGGCCGAGGATGGGTCTGGATGGATCTCTGGGAGGCCTGTCCATGATCCCCTGTTCCTTGGCCTCGAAGGCCAGCATGAGGCCCAGAGCCCCGGCCGTGGTCATGTTGATCCACAGAATCTGAACGGGCAGGATGGGCAGGGTGGCGCCGAAGAGAACGGCCGCGAGAATGACCAACCCCTCGCCCAGGTTGGTCGGCAGGGTCCAGACGATGAACTTGATCAGGTTGTCGAACACGCCCCGGCCCTCTTCCACTGCGGCCTCGATGGTCGCGAAATTGTCGTCGGTCAGGATCATGTCCGCGGCTTCCTTGGCCGCGTCCGTCCCGGCCAGACCCATGGCCACGCCGATGTTGGCCTGCCGCAAGGCCGGGGCGTCGTTGACCCCGTCCCCGGTCATGGCCACGACCTGGCCCAGGGTCTGGAGAGCCCGAACCAGCCGGAGCTTCTGCTCCGGGGAAACCCTGGCGAAGACCGAGATATCCTTGACCACTCCGAGCAGTTCCTCGTCGCTCATGGCCTCAATTTCTTGCCCGGTCAGCGCCCGCCCCTGTCCGTTCTCGGAAATTAGACCCAGTTGTCGCCCGATGGCCACAGCCGTTGCTGCATGGTCACCGGTAATCATCTTGACGGCGATGCCGGCCTGCTGACAATTCTTGACCGCAGTCACGGCTTCGGGCCTGGGTGGATCGATCATGGCCTGAAGACCCAGAAAAATTAGGCCTTCTCTCAGATCGCCATGGTCCAACTCGGATTTGGAATCCGAGAACCGCTTCGTAGCCAGGGCCAAGACTCTTTGACCCTCGGCAGCCATGGTCTCCATGTGGTCAAGAATCGCCTGTCCGTCCAGGGAGATCTCTGATCCGTCATCAGCCGTGGCCGAACCGCAGCGTTCAAGAATTCGTTCAACCGCGCCCTTGACGAAGGCCACCCTCCCCTGATCGAACTCCTCGTCACTCTGGTGCAGGGTGGCCATGTACTGATACTCGGACTCAAAGGGCACGCTGTCTAACCGGGGATAGGCCTTCTCGCACTTCTCACGCTCCAGGCCATATTTGGCTGCCGACACGATCAGGGCCGCCTCGGTGGGATCTCCTTCGACGCCCAGGCCAGATTCTCGGGTCACGATTCTGGAATCGTTGCAGAGCAGACCGCAAAGCAGAATCCGCTCCAATGCGTAGGTATGGGGGGCCGAGCCGTTCTCTGACGTGATCGAACCGGACGGATGGTATCCGACCCCCTGGACCCGGTACAGGGAAGATCCGGCCTGAATGCCCTGTACGGTCATCTGGTTCTGGGTCAACGTTCCGGTCTTGTCCGAGCAGATGACCGTGGTTCCGCCCAAGGTCTCCACCGCCGGAAGTTTCCGAATGATGGCCCGTCGGACCGCCATTCGAGACACGCCGATGGCCAGGATGACCGTCACCGCCGCTGGCAGACCCTCGGGGATGGCGCCCACAGCCAGGGCCACGGCGGCCATGAACATCTCCCGGGCCGGTTCGCCGCGGAGGATCCCGGCCAAAAAGGTCAACGCGGCCAAGACCCCGATGGCGTAAAGAAGATAGTGGCTGAATGTGGCTATCTTTCGGGTCAGAGGTGTCTGGAGGTCGTCGGCCTGCTTGATCAGGGCCGAGATGCGGCCGATCTCGGTGTGGTCGCCGATGCCTACCACCATACCCGTGGCCTGACCGTGAGCAACCACCGTGGAGGCGTAGGCCATGCAGCGCCGCTCAGCCAGAACGGACTCGGAGGGAACCGGTTCCGGATTTTTTTCCACCGGCACGGATTCTCCGGTCAAGGCCGATTCATCCACCCGGAGCTCTCGGGCCGTGGCCAGACGAAGATCAGCCGGAACCTTGTCTCCAGATCTAACCCGGACCAAATCGCCCGGCACGAGTTGCTCGGCTGATATCCTCTGGCTGCGGCCACCGCGGATGACCTCGGCCTCGGTGGACATAGCCGAGGCCAGAGCGGCCAGAGCCTGAACCGCTTTCAGTTCCTGGAGAAAGCCGACCGTCGCATTGACCAGGACCACGGCTGCGATGACCGCCGAATCAACCCACTCCCCGAGCAAGGCCGTGACCAGGGCGGCGGCCAGAAGAATGTAGACCAGGGGCTGGTGGAACTGGAGCATAAACCGCTCCATAGCCGTCTTCTGGCGTCCCTGGGTGATGCGGTTAGGCCCGAACTCGTCCTGTCTGGCCTTGACCTCCAGAATGTCCAGGCCTTTTTCCGAATCCGTATCCAGCAAGGACGCGGCCTCTTTGGCATTTCGGCAATGCCAGCATTTTTTCAGCAAGGACTCGATCATTTCCGGCCTCCCATTCCTGTGTTCCGCAAAACAACACCCATATCACTCCGGACCGTCGATTCAGGGCGACATGCCGTTTCGGCTTCAAGTCCCGGACTGTCGACCACCCTCCTGGATCCATATCGAAAGATGTATTCGGACTCAAGGACCTGGACGGCCCAATCAGAGAAGGACCCGTTCGTCCAACTCCCTCATACTCACCGTCTCGAGTTCTCGGGCCAAGGCCTCCTGAAAGGCTTCCTGCAAACCCGCCTGCACTGAACCCTTGCGTGCGGCCGCGAAGAAGCGGCCGACCAGGGCCCTGGTCTCGGAGGGCCAGGTCGATGTCGGCCCCTGCTTGCCCTCGGCCAAAAGCGGCGGTTCCTCCCTCCTGGCGTGGGCCCAGTTGACCACATGGCGGTAATGGATCAGAAAACGGTCCAGGAGGACAAAGGGAAACTGTTGGTTGACGACCGGACCGACCGTGACCCGAAAACCTCCAAGCCTCAATCCGGCCACCCTGGTTTTCACCAGACGATCCCCCTGCCAGAGCACGGCCCCGGCTCCCAGCAGCCCGCCGAGGCCGGCAAAGGCGCCAAGACTCAGCCCATGGGCCAAAGCGTCGGCCAGAACGCCCACTCCGGCCCCGGCCAAGGCCCCCACGGCCGCCAGTTGTCCCGAGGTGAGACCCAGGACCTGCCAAGTCTGGGCGGCAAAGATGTCCTTGTCCAGGATGGACTGAGCCGTCAGCAGAGGCCGAAGGCGGCGATGGCGAAAAATGGCCCGGATCTGGGCAAAGGTCTGATGCTCTCGGGCGGCAACGGCGTCCTTGAGGGTCAGGAAAAGTTTTTCTCGCAGGGCCTCGGACTCGGACTTGTCCCGGCAGGTGCCGGTCCGGTGCATGGCCAGCGCGGCCTTGAGGTAGCTGACGGCCACGCGGGCCGCGGCCCGGTGTCGGCCGGCCCAGTCGGCCCGGAAAGCCTCGACCACGCCGGAAAGGGCAGGGGCCCAGTCCTCGTCGATGGTTCGCAGGCCCTCAAGAAGTTCCAGGCGTTCGGCGAACGTGGCCCGCATAGGGTTGAACGATTTGGTCATGTTGAAATGTCGGCGAAATTCCGCCCTCCACTCTGAAAGAAACTCCTCCTCTCCGGTCTTGGCGTTCAAGATGGCCATCCTCGGCAGGCCGGTCAGGCGAAGAATCTCCATCTCCACCCGGTCCGTCCGTCGCAGAGGCCGCGAGGCATCGACCACATGGATCAGCCCTCCCCGGTCCATGATCGGGTAGAAGATCTCGCACTCGTCCCGGAAATCCGGATTCCAGCGGTGGGCCTCGACGAATTCGCGAAGGAGATCCTGGGGCGGGCCTGGAAAGGCCTGCATCCATGCCAGGGTCTCGGTGGGATTCTGAAAGCCGGGGGTGTCCACGAACCGAATGAGCTCCTTGTCGTCCACGGTGATCGGATAGGCTCGGCTGTACCGGGTCTCTCCCGGAACGGCGCTGATGGGCACGGCGTCGTCCTCCACCAGGGTCGACACCACTGAGGACTTGCCCTCGTTGGGGTGGCCGATGATGGCGAACACCGGAATTCGATCAGGATTCATGCCGACGGACCTCCAGGTTGGGTCGGCCCAGGCCCGCGGTGATATCTTCCCAGATTTGGGCTTGATCCGGATCTGGAGTGGTAAAGGGACTCCCTTGCCGGGGGCGTCCGACCAGCAAAACGGTCAAGGCTGACGCCTCCCCTGCCGCCTTGGACAATTCCTCGAGCAGTCGGAGATTCTCACGGATGGGCGGCTGCCAAGCCTCTTGAACCAGAATCAGATCCGAGGGCCCGGTGTTTTCGACCAGTTTGGCCGCCGAATCGCTGTCGTCCCGCACCTGGCCGCTCAGAGTCAGCACCGTCGGCAGCCCATGATCAGGACCGATCCACGGGAAATACGGCAGGCCGTCGGGAACCGGGCCCAGTTCGGCGGGCCACAGCAAGGCCCAGCCGGGGCCGGACGGATCCGCATTTCCGAAGGTCTCAGCTTCAGGACAAGGGATTTTCGACCCTTCGACGCCCTTCTGGGCACACCTGTCCGAACACGTGCCGTCCTTGGAAACCGTCTCCGGCTTGGGCCGGGTCTCTTGGTTCGAAATATCCTCGAGATTGGATCGCGAGACAGGCCCCGCTGATCCGGGACTCATCTCGGCCTGGGCCGAAACCCCCAGCCTTTGGGCCAAGCGGACGGCCGCGGCGCTCTGGGGAAACCCGCGGCTCAAGCTAATCCTGGTCCTGATTAGGGCCAAAGCCAAAACTCCGAGCCGGGGCAGCAATCCATAACAGAAGATGCAGCCCAGAAGAAATGGCCACCAGGCTGTCAGGTCCGTCGAGACCAGGGAGGCCAAACCATCCTTGAGCACGATGCGACTGCCCTCGACCTGCTCGAGACTCGGCCAGGCTCCGTGAAACCAGGACCAGGGCCAAGCCAAGGCTTTGGCCAGATCGTGAACCAGACTTGGACCGAGTTCCAAGGTCGATTGCCAGCCAAAGGCCAGATCCCGGGTCGTGACCAGCAAGACAAAGACGAGGGCCGCGCCCAGGTTGAAGGCCGCTCCAAAGAACTGCATGGCGGAGGTCAGAGGCCAGGTCAGATAGGGCCAGAGCTGGATGGCCATGGATCGAAAAAAACCGCTGGTCCGTTTCAGGCGTATCCGGCGCGCCTCGATCCTCGCACCAGGAGTCCAGGACTGGACCATGCCGGCGAGACGGGTCAATCCAAGCAGGAACAGACGGCCGAACGCCCCGGGAAAAGCCTTCCGGCTCCGGCCGAGGACCGCTCCGGCCGCCAGAAGCACGAGCTGGAATCCGACCCAGAAGGTCACGAACAGACCGACGTTGATCGGGGTCTGTCCGGTATAGGCCAGATACCCGGCCATGGACAGCCCTCCGGACACCAGTCCCCCGAGGCCGAGAATCCAGACCAGGGCACTCAGGGCCTGGGCCAAGGCCGCTCCAGGCAGGGGCTCGCTTCGTTCCTCCCGGACCCGGAGGGTCCACCGCCTGAGCAGGCATCCCCGGACATCCGGTGATCGCAGATCGTCGGTCGGATCGAGGCCCTGAAGGCATGACCGCAAGGCTTCGTGATCCGGCATTGCGGATTCGTCCCGACGGTCGGAGTCCTGGAGTAGATACCAGAAATCCGCCAGCAGAGAGAGGGTCCAGCGTCCGGGATCGGCCATGCTGCCAGCCTTCAGGAATTGCGCTGGATCCGGGCCCAGGAGTCGCGCAGGCACACGGCCCGGTTGAAGACCGGCAGCCCCGATGTGCTGTCCGGATCCTTGCAGAAATAGCCCAGCCGCTCGAACTGGAAAATCTCCCCCACCTTGGCCGAGGAAAGGCTCGGCTCGAGCTTGCAGCCTGTGAACACGGTCAGGGATTCGGAACTCAGGCTGTCCATGAAGTCCTTGTCACCGGCTCCCGGCTGCTCGTCCTTGAAAAGCCGGTCGTAGCGCCGGGCCTCGGCCTCAAGGGCGTGGCGGGCTGAAACCCAGTGCAGGGTCCCTCGAACCTTGCGGCCGTCGGCCGACCAGCCGCCCTTGGACTGGGGGTCGATGGCGCAGCGCAGTTCAGTCACCCGGCCTGCTTCGTCCTTCACCACCCCCGTGCAGGTGGCGTAGTAGGCATAGCGCAGGCGGACCTCCTGGCCCGGGGCCAGCCGGTACCATTTCTTGGGGGCCTCCTCCAGGAAATCGTCCTCCTCGACGTAGATCTCCCGGCAAAAGGGAACCGGCCGCGATCCCATGGACTCGTCCTCGGGATGATAGGGAAAATCGATCATCTCCACCTGATCGTCAGGGTAGTTCTCGATGACCACCTTCAGGGGTCTCAACACCCCCATGACCCGGGGGGCCCGGCGATTGAGATCCTCACGCAGACAATGCTCCAACAGGGCGATATCCACTAGGTTCTCGGCCCGGGAAATGCCGATGCGCTCGCAAAAATCGCGGATGGCCTCCGGCGTGTAGCCCCGTCGGCGCAGACCCTTCAGCGTCGGCATGCGGGGATCGTCCCATCCCGAGACCACACCTTCTTCCACGAGACGAATGAGCTTCCTCTTGCTGACCACGGTGTAATTCAGGTTCAGACGGGCGAACTCGGTCTGCCGCGGCCGACTTGGGACCGGCACGTTGTCCAGGACCCAATCGTACAGGGCCCGGTTGTTCTCGAACTCCAGGGTGCACAGGGAGTGGGTGATGCCCTCCAGGGCATCGGACAGACAATGGGTGAAGTCGTACATGGGATAAATGCACCATGCATCCCCGGTCCGGTGATGATGGGCGTGTTTGATGCGGTAGAGGGTCGGATCGCGCAGGACCATGTTCGGGTGGGCCATGTCGATCTTGGCCCTCAGGACCCGGGCCCCGTCCGGGAACTCCCCGGCCCGCATGCGGCGGAAAAGGCCAAGGTTCTCCTCAACACTCCGCTCACGAAATGGACTGTTCACCCCCGGTTCGGTCAGAGTGCCTCTATTGATCCGGATTTCCTCGGCACTCTGATCGTCCACATAGGCCTTGCCGGCCTGGACGAGGTGCTCGGCGAATCCGTAGAGGCGGTCGAAATAGTCCGAGGCGAAGAACAAGCGATCCTCCCAGTCGAAGCCCATCCAGCGGACGTCCTCCTGGATGGAGTCCACGTACTCCTGCTCCTCCTTGGCCGGATTCGTGTCGTCGAAGCGCAGGTTGCACTGGCCGCCGAACTCCCGGGCCACCCCAAAATTGAGGCAGATGGACTTGGCATGGCCGATGTGCAGGTAGCCGTTGGGTTCAGGAGGGAAGCGGGTGTGGACCCGGCTGCCGTCGCGGCTGTTCTCGATATCCTGCTCGATCATGGCCCGAATGAAATCCTTGGGAGTCTTGGCCGCCTGTGTCTTCGCCTGTATCGAATCGCTCATGGACGCACTCCGCGTGTGGTTGAGAAATGGATGGAAAGACTGAAAAATAGGGCAAAGCCCCTGACCGGTCAAACATCCGGCCTGAGCCTTGCGGATCTTGATGGTCTGGAATATGGAATGTTATTGTCCTCCATCAATGGAATAATCCTGATGAAATCCTTTCTCTTGGCGTGTATCGTTTTGATTTGTTTTCCGGCCTTGACGATCGGCCGGGCTGGGGCTGAAACTCGTCCCTTGGCCCTGATCTTCTGCCATGAGGACCAGAACGCCTTTCCCTGGGTCTTTCCGGCCGAGAACGGCACGGGGGTCGTCGGTCTTGACCTCGTATTGATCGACCTGCTCTCCAAGGAACTGAACATTCCCATCGCCACCGTCGGCATGCCCTGGAAACGTTGTCTCAGGTCTCTCGAAACCCAGGAAGTCCACGGGGCCTTTGCCTCCAGCTTCGTGGCCGAGCGGCAAGCCCAGGGCCGCTATCCCGAGCTCCCGAATGGAGGACCAGATCCGGATCGACGCATCCACACCTCCGGCTATTCCCTTTACGTTCCCGATGGATCGACACTGGATTGGAATGGAACGGACTTTTTGAACCTGAACGGAACCCTAGGCATACAGTCGGGATTTTCCGTGGCCGAAAACCTCGACGCTCTTGGGGCCGCCTACGAGGAAAACGCAGGGGTCGAGGCCAATCTGGAAAAGGTGCTCAGAAACCGAATCCAGGGGGCGGTTCTCCAGACCCAACGTGCCGACCACGTCCTAACCTCGGACTCGAGATTCCGAAACAGCCTGAAAAAGGCCCCGATCCCAATCTCCGAAAAGCCCTACTACCTCATGCTGTCCTTTT
>RZZR01000064.1 GCA_009929795.1 Deltaproteobacteria bacterium
TTTGCATCCCGCATGCGTTTCCTGGTCGAAACCAATACATTCAATCCGTAATAATGTCAATTTATTTCAATGAGTTGATTGATTTTCAGGGGCGACCAACTACACCGACGACACCGGCCGGATCGTGGCCGACCCGGGCTGCCGCAATCCTGCTGAGGTTGTGCTGCCTCGTTGGCTTGAGGGGGAGGGACAGTTCGCCGACGGCTCGGCAAGTATCCGAGATGCCTTTGTCGGCTTGGTGGAAACTTACGGCCGCATTTCATCCTCAAGTCCAGCCGTGGACAAGGCCGATCCTGCGCAGGCCCCGGTCAACGATATTCTGGACCGCCGCCGGAATTCCATCCGTCCAGATATCGGTGCCTACGAAAGCCGGTCGCCTATTCCAGCATCGACTCTGCTCCTGCTTGTTGACTGAATTCGGGCGAAACCGGCCGATTAAATTGACACCCGGATCTGTTATCCATAGAAGCCCCCCTGCGTCGTCATCACGCCCGGTTTTGCGCCGGGCTTTTTTTCTTGATCCAACCATTGACGGAGAAGCCCATGCCCAAGACCGCGGCCAACGACCGCATTCGAAATATCGCCATCATCGCCCACGTCGATCATGGCAAGACGACCTTGACCGACCAGATGTTCCGCCAGAGCGGATTGTTCCGTGACAATCAGGCCGTGGAGGAGCGGGTTCTCGATTCCATGGATCTCGAACGTGAACGGGGCATCACCATTGCTGCCAAGAATTGTTCGGTGATCTGGAAGGGGGTGAAGATGAACATCATCGACACGCCCGGCCACGCCGATTTTGGCGGAGAGGTCGAGCGGGCCCTGTCCATGGCCGACGGAGCGGTCCTGCTGGTGGACGCCTCGGAAGGGCCCCTGCCCCAGACTCGGTTCGTTCTGGAGAAGGCCCTGGCCGGAGGCCTGGCCCTGATGGTCGTGGTCAACAAGATCGACCGAGCCGACGCCAGACCGGACGAGGTCCTTGGAGAGGTCTTTGATCTGCTCATAGACCTCGGGGCCAGCGAGGAACAGATCGAGTGTCCGGTTTTCTTTGCCGTGGGCCGAGAGGGCCGGGCCTGGAAGACCACGGGAGAGGAACGGTCCGATCTGCAGGAATTCATGGACGCCATCGTGGCCGACATGCCGGCCCCACGATATGACCCCGGCGCCCCGTTCCAGATGCTCGTTTCGGACCTGGGCTATTCGGATTATCTGGGTCGGCTGGCCGTGGGACGGGTGGTCGGAGGTACGGCCCGTGGCAACGATCAGCTTGTCCGCATCGGGGAATCGGGCCAGGCCAAGGCCCTGCGGGTGACCCGTCTTCAGACCTACGAGGGATTGTCCCTGGCCGACATCGATCATGCCGCTCCAGGTGACATCATTGTCCTGTCCGGCATCGAGGAGGTCAAGATCGGAGACACCATCTGCACGGCCGCCGCTCCTGTCCCTCTGCCTCGCATCACCGTGGACGAGCCCACGGTGTCCATGCGTTTTTCCATCAACACCTCTCCCCTGGCCGGACTCGAGGGCAAGCATGTGACCTCGTCCAAGATTCGGGACCGGCTCGTGCGCGAATCCCTGTCCAACGTGGCCGTGCGGGTCGAGGACACCGAGGATCGGGACGCCTTCATCGTCAAGGGCCGGGGAGAATTCCAGATGGCCATCATCATCGAGACCATGCGTCGGGAAGGATTCGAACTGACCGTGGGAAGGCCCGAGGTCATCTGCCGCAAGGACCAGGACGGCAGACGACTGGAGCCCATCGAGCACCTCTACGTGGATTGCGACGAGCAGTTCATGGGCGTGGTCACGGAAAAGCTGTCCCAGCGAAAGGGGCGTCTGACGAACATGGTCAACAACGGAACCGGCCGGGTGCGGATGGAGTTCTCGGTTCCATCCCGGGGCCTTATCGGCTATCGGGACGAGTTTTTGACCGACACCAAGGGCACTGGGATCATGAATTCCTACCTGTCCGGATACGAGCCACATCGGGGAGATTTTCCGGCCCGGTTCACCGGGTCCATCGTCGCCGACCGCTCGGGCCGAGCCGTGCCGTATGCCCTGTTCAATCTCGAACCCAGAGGCAGACTGTTCGTCGTACCAAACGATGCCGTATACGAGGGCATGATCGTGGGTGAGCACAACCGGGAGAACGACATTGACGTCAACCCATGCAAGGAAAAGAAGCTGACCAATCTCCGGGCTTCGGGTAAGGATGAGGCCGTGATCCTCTCTCCGGTCCAGCCCATGACGCTGGAACGTGCCATTCACTTCATCCGCGAGGACGAGATGGTCGAGGTCACTCCCAAATCAGTCCGTCTCCGGAAGGTCGTGCTTCCGGCCCAGGCCCGGCATCAGGCCGCCGGCAAGAAGCGGAAACTTCAGGAGTAGAGTTCAACTTTCAGCGGACCGGAAAATCGAAATAGGTATTGGGGAAGGATTCGTCCTTGAGGGTGAAATGCCACCATTCCTCGGCATAGGGGGCGAATCCGTGCTGGACCATGAGTGTCTGCAGAAGGAGGCGATGGGCCCGCTGCTCGTCCGAAATTCCGGGAAAGAGCGGGGCCGACTCGGGTCCGAAGAAGTCGAAGCCAGTGCCCATGTCCAGTTCCCTGCCCATGGTTTCCGGGCGGATGGAGACGATGGTCAGATCCACGGTGCTGCCCCGGCTGTGGCTGGAGCGCTCGGCAATATAGCCCTCGGGAAAGAGGCGATTCTTGGCAATGTCCGGGTAGTACTCGGCCTTTCTCAGGATGTCGTCCGGGTCCTTGGCCCAGCGGACAAAATGGTCCACGGCCCGCTGGGGGCGGTAGGCGTCAAAGACCTTGAGGCCTAGGCCAAAGGGCCGGAGCCGTTCCTGGACGGCGGCCACGGCTTCGGCCGCCTCCCGGGTCAGGATGCAGCGGGGCGCCTCGTAGCCGTCGATGGGCCGGCCGATGAAATTTTCATTCGTGATGTAGTGGAGCTCCAGCACGAGAGAGGGGATCATCTTCTCGACGTAGACAAACCCCTCGGGAAGTTTGGTGCTCGTGTCGTTCCCGTAGGCCTGGACTGTGGCCAGAAAAAAAACGGCCGCCAGAACCATTCCCGTTCTCACCATCGTTTTCATCTTTTTCTCCATTCTTTCCGAGCCGTCGGATTCAGAATTTCCGGTTGTCGATCACCCGTTGAATCTTGCCGTCCTGAGCCCCGAACAGGCGGGATTTTTCCACAAGCTTGACCTTGAAGGACACCCCGACCATGGTCTCGATTGCTTTGGCGATGGTCTGGACCATCCGTTGATGTTTCTTGATTTCGTCGAAATATTCGTCAGTGGAGGCCTCCACCAGAACCGTTCCCGTGTCCAGGGCATCCAGCCGTTCGAGGACGATCTGAAATTGCGGCTCGATGCCGGCCACGGTCTGCAAAGCGGCCTCGACCTGGGCCGGAAAGACGTTGACCCCGCGCAGGGTGAACATGTCGTCGGTCCGTCCCAGAACCCGTTCCATGCGTACAAAGGTCCGACCACATGGGCAGTCCCCGGGCAGAAGTCGGGTCAGATCCCCTGTCCGGAAGCGAAGCATGGGAAAGGCCTCCTTGGTCAGGGTGGTCAGGACCAGTTCGCCCTTTTCCCCGAAGGGAACAGGCTGGCCGGTTTCCGGATCGACGACCTCGGCCAGGAAGTGGTCTTCGTTGATATGCAGTCCTCCCTGTTCAAGGCATTCGGCCGAGACTCCGGGGCCCATGATCTCGGTCAGGCCGTAGTTGTCTGTGGCCGTGATCTTCAGGCGGTCCTGAATTTCGGCCCGCATGACCTCGCTCCAGCATTCAGACCCGAACAGGCCCCATTTGAGGTCCAAGGCGTTGGGGTTGACGCCCATCTCGTCCATGATGGAGGCCAGATAGAGGGCATTGCTCGGGGTGCAGACCAGGGTCGTGGTCTTGTAGTCCTGCATGATCTGGATCTGGCGGTGGGAGTTGCCGCTGGAACTGGGAATGACCGAGGCCCCGAGAAGTTCGGCCCCGTAGTGAAAGCCGAAGCCTCCGGTGAAGAGTCCGTAGTTGAAGGCAATCTGGACCACGTCGTCCCGGGTCACCCCCCCGGCGGTCAAAACCCGGGCGGCCAGCTTGGCCCAGCGCAGGACGTCGTTTTTAGTGTACCCGCAGACCACGGCCTTGCCGGTGGTGCCTGAAGACGTGTGCAGCCTGACCACCTCGCGCAGGGGGACGGCAAACATACCGTAAGGGTAGTTGTCGCGAAGATCGTTCTTGGATGTGAAGGGCAGGGAGGTCAGGTCGTCCAGGGAGCGAAAATCTTCGGGGTCGAAGTCCAGCTCGGAGAACTTGCGGCGGTAAAAAGGAACGTTGCGGGACAGGCGGAACAGGGTGCTCTGGAGGCGCTCCAGCTGGACCTGGGCCAATTGGTCCCGGGACATGCACTCGTATTCGGGCTCGAAAAACATGGTCATTCCCTCATTCTTCGCGGTCCAGATCGCGGCCCAGATAGGCCCGCTGGACGTCGCGGTTCTCGAGAAGTTCCTCGGCCGGTCCCTGGAGGATGATGCGGCCGGTCTCCAAAACATAACCCCGGTCGGCGATGCGCAGGGCGGCCTTGGCGTTCTGCTCGACCAGAAGGACGGTCAGGTTCCGCTCCTGCCTGAGCCGAGCGATGAGCCGAAATATCTCCTTGGTCACCTGGGGGGCCAGGCCCATGGAGGGCTCGTCAAGAAGGAGCATTTTCGGATTGCCCATGAGGGCCCGGCCGATGGCCAGCATCTGCTGCTCTCCTCCGGACAGGGTGCCGGCGGTCTGGTTCCGTCGATCACGCAGAACAGGAAAGAGTTCAAAGACGTCCTCCATGTCGGCCAGAATCCCGGGGCGGTTTTTGAGACTGTACCGGGCAAAAGAGCCCAAAAGCAGATTGTCTTCAACGCTCATGGGTTTGAAGACGTGCCGGCCTTCGGGCACATGGCAAAGTCCGGCTCGGACGATGCGCTCCGGCGCGGACTTGGTGATGGGAGCCTCCCCAAAATGGATCTCTCCGCCGCTCGGCCGGAGCAGGCCCGATATGGTGGTCAGAAGGGTGGTCTTGCCCGCGCCGTTGCCGCCGATGAGGGCTACGACCTCGCCGGGGCGGACGTGCATGGAGGCCCGCCGCACTGCATGGACCTTGCCGTAGTGGATGTCGACGTTCTTGAGGGTCAGCATTCTAGTCGTCCTCGTCTTCGCCCAGATAGGCCCGGATGACCTCCGGGTTTTTCTGGACGGTCTCGGGCGGCCCAACGGCCAGATTCCGACCCTCCTTGAGGACCATGACCCTATCGGAGATGCGCATGACCAGATCCATGTCATGTTCGACCAGAACGACGGTGACTCCCAGTCGGTCCCGGATGGCCGTGATCAGCTCCCCCAGTGCCTGGGTTTCACGGGTGTTCAGACCCGCGGCTGGTTCGTCCAGGAGGAGAATGAGGGGGTCGGCGGCAACGGCCCGGGCAATTTCCATACGTCGCTGCAGGCCATAGGGCAGGTCCACGGCCGGAGAGTCGGCCTGGTCGGTCAGCCCGACGAAATCGAGACGCATGAGGGCGTGTTCCCGGCAGCAGCGTTCCTCGCGGCGGAAACGCGGGGTACGGAACAGGCAGGAGACAACCCCGTAGCCCACGTGGCGATGACAGCCGGTCATGACGTTTTCCAGCACGGTCATGTTGGAGAAGACCTCGAGATTTTGAAAGGTCCTGACCATGCCGGCCGCCCCCCGAACGTGGGCCGGGGCCCGGCTCACGTCCCGGCCGTCGAGTGCGACCTGGCCAGCCGCTGCCTTGACCATGCCCGAGGCCACGCCCAAAAGGGTGGTCTTGCCGGCGCCGTTGGGTCCGATGACGCTGACGATGGTTTTGGCGGGAACGGCAAGGTCGACCTCGGACAGGGCCGTGACCCCGCCGAAACGGACCGTGATCCGGTTCAGGTTCAGCAAATCAGGCACGGCGGAGCTTCCCCAGGACGGTTCGCAGGGCTCGACCGAGCTTCACGGCCCCACCGGCCAAGCCGGAGGGCAGAAAAATCATGCCCAGAATGAGAATGCCTCCGAAGACCAGGGTTTCGACATCCTCGAAGGCTCGGAGAAATTCCGGCAGGATGGTCAGGAACATGGCTCCGGCCACGGCCCCCCAGACGCTGGCCATGCCGCCCAGAACGACCATGACGATGAGGGTCACCGAAAACTTGAAGCCGAAGGATGAAGGCGCGGCAAAGCTCAGGTAGTGGACGTAGAGGACCCCGGCCAGGGCCGCGAACAGGGCCGAGAGGACGAAGACGAAGAGTTTGTAGCGGGCGATATCCACGCCCACGGCCTCGGCGGCCCGTTCGCTGGTGTGGATGGCCCGCAAAGCCCGGCCGATCCTGGAGTCGATGAGGTTCAAGGACAGGGCCACCACCAGGGTCAGGGCCCCGCCGGTGACGTAGTAATAGGCCAGGTCCGACTCGACGGGAAATCCGAACAGGGAGAGGCGGGGGATTCCGGTCAGGCCGGAGGGGCCGCCGGTCAAACCCACGGCCTCGTTGAAGACGATGGAAACGATGATCCCGAAGCCCAGGGTGGCCATGGCCAAAGTGTTTCCGGAAAGTTTCAGCGTCGGGATGCCGATGCCCCAGGCCACTACGCCGGTGGCAACCATGGCGATGAGGGCCGCGGCCTCGATAGGGACCCCATAGGTGGCCGTCAGAATGCCCGAGGTGTAGGCGGCCAGACCGTAGAAGGCCCCATGGCCGAGGGATATTTGACCGGCGTAGCCCAGGAGGAGATTGAGACCGACGACGATGATAGCGTTGAAGAAGCCGATGATCAGCGTCGAAACGTAGTAGTCGTTGGTCAGGAAATGCGGGGCCAGGACCATGAGGGCCGCCCAGACGGCCAGGCTGCAAAGGTTTCGATGGGCCATGATTTGTTAGACCCTCTCGGAGGCCGATCGGCCGAACAGACCCGTGGGTCGGACAAAGAGCAGCAACAGTAGAATGACGAAGGTGATGGCGTCCTTGTAGGCCGAGGACAGGAGTCCGGCTCCGAAGGATTCCAGAATCCCGAGGATGACCCCTCCGGCCGCGGCCCCGAAGGGGTTGCCCAGCCCTCCCAGGATGCAGGCGGCGAACCCCTTGAGGCCCAGGAGAATTCCCACGTCGTACGAGGTCATGGTCAAAGGAGCCAGGATGACCCCTCCAACGGCTCCGACGGCCGCGGAGATCATGAACGAGGCCATGGCCATGCGCGAGACGTCGATGCCCATGAGGGCCGCTGCTCTGGGGTCGAAGGAACAGGCCAGCATGCCTCGGCCCCACATGGTCCGGGCGAAGAAGCTCTTGAGGGCAACGAGTAAGATCAGGGTGATGCCCAGAACCCACAGACTTTGGGGGAGCATGGCCGCGCCGAAAAAGCGGATGGGCTCCATGCTCGAGAAATGGGGCAGGGCAAAGGTGTCCTTGCCCCAGATCAGGGTGACCAGTCCGCGAATGAGGATGGAAGCCCCGATGGTGATGATGATCAGGTTGATGGTCGAGGATGAAGACACAGGCCGTATGCAGGATCGTTCCAGACACGCTCCGACCAGGGTAGTCACGGTCACGGCGGTCAGAATGGCCAGAGGCAGGGGCAGGCCTGCGGTAGATGCGGCCACGGACAAGATGCCTCCAAGCATGACGAACTCGCCCTGGGCGAAGTTGATGATCCCCGTGGTGTTGAAGATGATGGTGAAGCCCAGGCCGGTCAGGCCGTAGGTAGCGCCTACGGTGACCCCGGTGATCAGATATTGGAGCAGGCTGGACGGATCCATAAGTATCCTCGGTCCGGGTAGGCCCCGGCAGGGGCGAAAAAACTGCGACGGCCGCCCGGATTATCGAACGGCCGTCGGCACGTTACGGTTCTAGTCGATGATTTTCCAGTCGTTGTCCTCGACGACGACCATGACAAAGGCTTCCTCGTTCAGACCGTTGTGATCCTCTGGACTGAAGGAAAAGACACCGCTGGCCCCGACAAAACCCTGGATCTTTTCCAGGTTGTCCCGGATGGAGGCAGGTTCGGCCGACTGGCCCATTTCGATGGCCTTGGCCACCAGCAGGAGGGCATCGTGGGCATATCCGCCGAAGGACGACACGGGCTGCTTGAACCTGATCTCATAGTCGGCGGCGTATTTGGCCAGGACGGCCTTCTGGGCGTGATCGTCGGGAACCTGTGTGAACACGGCCAGATGACCGGCCGGAAGCATGAGCCCCTGGGCGGCCGGACCGGCCAGTTCGATGAATTTCTTCGAGGCAACGCCGTGGCTCATGTAGAGCGGGGTGGTCATGGCCAGCTGGACCCGGTTGCGGGCGATGACCGCCGGGCCTGGATTGGTGCCCCAGCAGATGATTGCATCCGGGGCCAATCCCTTGATCTTGGTCAATTGGGCGGTCATGTCGGTGTCCTTGGGGCCGTAGACCTCGTCGGCTACCAGGGTGAGGCCCATGGCCGGAACGAGTTCCTGGAGGACAGCCCGGCCGGCCTGGCCGAAACCGTCGGACACGGTGATGATGGCCAGTTTTTCAAAGCCGGTCTTTTTGGCGTGGTTCAGAATGCGGGCCACGGCATGACGGTCGGATTGAGCGGTCTTGAAGACCCAGGGATTGACCGGGTTGACGATTTTTTCGGCGGCGGCGCAGGAAATCAGGGGGATCTTGGCCGTGGAGAATTTGGACATGATGGCCAGGGTGTTCCCCGAGACTGTCGGGCCGAGAACGGTGACGACCTTGTCCTTTTTCAAGAGTTTGTCGGCGGCCAGGACGCATTTGTTCACGTCGGTCTCGTCGTCGTAGATGATCATTTCGAGGGGCCGTCCAAGAACACCGCCGGATTTGTTGATTTCATCGGCCAACAGCTCAAGGGTGTTCCGTTCCGGCTCGCCCAGAAACGAGGCCGGGCCGGTGATGGACAAAACCGCACCGATCTTGATGGGTTCGGCTGCCTGGGCGGACAGGATGCCAAGGCCGAGGAAGAGGGCCAGGACAAGGGTTGTGACGCGGGACATGCGCACCTCCGTGCAAAATAATGGTTGGCGTGGATCGACCAATCCCTTGGCCGACGTTTGTGGGGATAAATCCCCTCCCCTGTCAAGGTGAGTCAATCATTATTCGACGAACGGTACGGCCGGGGAATTGACAGGAATGCGGGGCCGGGTAGAACAGGCTGACCGGCCTGTCGAGGCCAACAATCTCAAATTCAACATGAACTGGGGCGCGATCACATGAGCAATGACGGCGAAAAGATCATCTATTCCATGTACAAGGTTTCCAAGTTCTATGACCAGAAACCTGTCTTGAAGGACATTTCCCTCTCCTATTTTTACGGGGCCAAGATCGGGGTCATCGGCCTCAATGGTTCGGGCAAGAGTTCCCTTTTACGAATCCTGGCCGGGGTGGACCCGAATTTCGACGGCCGGACCGACGTGTCTCCAGGGTATACCATCGGCTTCCTGGAACAGGAACCTCTGGTGGGCGTCGACAAGACGGTCATCGAGGTTGTTCGGGAGGGAGTCCAGGAAACCGTGGACCTTCTGGCCGAATTCGAGGCCATAAACGCCAAATTCGCCGAGCCCATGGACGACGAGGAGATGCAGAAGCTTCTGGATCGCCAGGCAGTGGTCCAGGATCGCCTGGACGCCAGCGATGCCTGGGATCTGGACTCCAGGCTCGAGCAAGCCATGGACGCCCTGCGTTGCCCGCCCCCGGATACACCCGTGGCGGTCATCTCGGGCGGCGAGCGCCGTCGGGTGGCTCTGTGTCGGCTGCTCCTGAAAAATCCGGACATTCTGCTTCTGGACGAGCCCACCAACCACCTGGACGCCGAGAGCGTGGCCTGGCTGGAGCAGCATCTGGCCCGCTACGCCGGAACGGTCATAGCCGTGACCCATGACCGCTATTTCCTGGACAACGTGGCCGGCTGGATTCTTGAATTGGACCGGGGGCGGGGCATCCCCTGGAAGGGCAACTACACCTCCTGGCTGGAACAGAAGCAGGCCCGTCTGGCCCGGGAGGAAAAAGGCGAAACTCAGAGGCAAAAGGCCCTCGCCCGCGAGCTGGAGTGGGTTCGAACCGGCCCCAAAGGGCGGCACGCCAAGAGCAAGGCCCGCATTGCCCGCTATGAGCAGCTCCTGGGGCAGGAAGGAGAAAAGCTGGCCCGGGATCTCGAAATCCAGATTCCCCCGGGCCCGCGCCTGGGCAAGCAGGTCATTGAACTGGACACGGTTTCCAAGGCCTATGGCGAGAGCCTGCTCATCGACAATTTGAGCGCTCTCATTCCGGCCGGGGCCATCGTCGGGATTATCGGCCCCAACGGGGCCGGCAAGACGACCCTGTTTCGGATGATCACCGGCCAGGAACAGCCCGATGCAGGCCGTATCGTCGTGGGCGAGAGCGTCAAGCTTTCATATGTCGACCAGCATCGTGACGCCCTGGACCCGGACAAGACCGTGTTCGAGGTCGTCACCGACGGTCGGGAGACCTTGAGCCTGGGCGGCCGGGAAGTGAATTCCCGAGCCTATGTGGCCCGCTTCAACCTCACCGGGGCCGAGCAGCAGAAGAAATGCTCCATGCTCTCGGGCGGGGAGCGGAACCGGGTCCACCTAGCTCGAATGCTCAAGGACGGAGGCAATGTGCTCCTGTTGGACGAGCCGACCAACGACCTGGACGTGAACACCATGCGGGCCCTGGAGGAAGGCCTTCTAAACTTTGCCGGCTGCGCTTTGATCATCAGCCACGACCGCTGGTTTCTGGACCGCATCGCCACGCACATGCTGGCCTTCGAGGGCGACAGCCGGGTGGTCTGGTTTGAGGGCAATTATTCGGACTACGAGGACGATCGCAAGAAGCGCCTGGGCAAGGACGCCGATACCCCGCACCGGATCAAGTACCGTCGTCTGACCAGAGGGTAGAAGCTCGGCAATACCTGATGGATCTTCAGGTATTACGAGGCCCCGACAACAACCTGGGGAATGCTGATCGTGATCGTGGTTCCATCTTTCTTCGAGGTGGTCATGGCCACGTCGCCACCCATGGTCCGAACGGCCAGACGTGCGCTGTAGGTTCCCAGACCGCTGCCCTTGGGCTTGCCGTGAGTGACGTACTTGTCGAAGAACCGGGCCCGGATGGGATCCGGCACCGCCCCTTGGTTGTGGATGGTCACTTCCAGCCTGGAGCCGCACTCCATGGTCATGGACACCACGGAATTATTCGGCGCGGCTTCCACGGCATTGGTCAGGAAATTCGACAGGGCCGAAAAGAGAAGGACCCTTTCGGCCTGGGCCGTGACCGGAGGGGATTCTTCCAGAGATCGGCCGTCAATGAGGATGGCCAGGGTGATGTTTTTGGCTTTTTTCGATCGATCGAGATTGTTGGTCAGACGGGTCGCGAACGCCTTCAATTCCACGGCCTCAGGACGATAGTCGTATGTTCCGGTCTCCATGCGGTACATGTCCAGGGAGTTTTCGATCATTTCGAGCATCAGCCGTCCGGTGTCTGGCGCCAGTCGGAGATACTCCTCCTGGGTTTGGCTCAGGCCCCCGTCGGCCAAGACGATTTCGGGCAGGTTGATGATGCCGTTCAGGGGAGTCTTGAGATCGTGGCGCAGGATGCGGTCGATGTCTTCCCGAAGCTGGGCGGCCCGACGGCGTTCGGTCGCGTCCCTAAAAAATCCCATGACGCAGGGCCGGCCCTCGAAATCAATGGCCGTGGCCCTGATGTCGGCATAGAACACGCTTTTGTCCGGACGTTGGCACGGCAATTCGTCGACCCGATCAATTTCCCCCAGACCCAGCCTCCGAAACGAGTCCAAAACCTCGTCCATGGCTTCTAGAGGATGGATATCCTCAATGGCCAGATTGAGGATATCTTCGCGGGAATAGCCGAAGAGGGTAGCCACGGCCTCGTTGGCAAAGACAAAGGCCCGGGTTTCCCTGTCGGCGACCAGAATGCCATCCTGGCTGTTGTTGACAACGGTCCGATAGCGATCTTCCGAATCCCGAAGGGCGGCTTCGGTCATTTTGCGATCGGTGATGTCCTCCTTGACGGCCACGAATTTTTTGATTTGCCCCGAATCGTCCAGCAGGGGAGAAATGGAGGCATCCTCCCAGTACAAACTGCCGTCGGCTTTGCGGTTGCAAATTTCTCCCCGCCAGACTCGTCCGTCCAGAAGGGTCTGCCACATCTCCCTGTAAAATTCGGCGTCGTGCAGGCCGGATCGAAGAATCCTCGGATTCTGGCTCACGGCCTGTTCAAAAGTATATCCGGTCAAGGCCGTGAAAAAAGGGTTCACATATTCGATAGTCCCTTGATCGTCGGTGATGACGATGGAGGCCGGAGAATGCTCCACGGCGTTGTAGAAGAGGCGAAGATCGTCGGTCCTCTGCCGGACGAGTTCTTCGAGTTCCTCGGCATGAGACCGGATCTGATCATGCAGGCTTGAGTTGTCTATGCCCGTGGAGACGATGGCGGCCACGGAACTCAGGAAGTCGTCGCGGTCTTTGAATTCACAATGATGGACCGTGCCCAGCCCAAGGATACCGACGGTCTTCTCTCCGGTCTTGAGAGGCACGGCTGCACATGAGGTCAGGCCTGCTTCCTTGCATTCGTTTCTCACACAACGGGCGTCGAGAAGGATGTCGGACGCAATAAGGGTTTGCCCTTCCTTGGCGGCCAAGCCACAGAGGCATTCACCCATGGGGTGTGTGCGGTCCCCTTGACGGCAGAATTGGACTCCGACGTTTCGATGGCCGCGGACAACGAGCCGGTCGTCCTCTTTCAGGAAGATGATGGCCATGTCCGGGGAGAGGATGTCCATGATTTTGTCCAAGGTGGTCTGGATGAGCTCGTCCAGAGACCGGCTGGCAGCCATGGATTGGCTCAGGGAATTCAGGGCTTCGAGTTCGGCCAGCCGTTGACGGAGATTCTCCTCGGCGATCTTGCGGCCGTGGATGTCAACATGGGTGCCGACCATGCGCATGGGTCTGCCCTGATCGTCACGAAGCATGATCCGGCCTCGGCCCCGTACCCAATGCCAGTCACCGGATTTTGTGCGGAGACGGAACTCGACGTCGAAGTTCTCTCCCTGTTCGATGGCCTTGGCGACATGGGCCTTGGCCCGCTCCAGGTCTTCGGGATGAAGCAGGGCCTCCCAGGTGGCCGGGCCGGCTTTCATTTCATCGGGCTCGTAGCCCAGCATGGTAAAGTAGCGGGGGCTGAAAAAGGCCTGTCCGGTGATCAGATTCCAGTCCCACAGACCGTCGTCCACGGCTTCCAGGGCCAGGTCGAAGCGGGGAGAGTCGGAGTAGTTGGAGGGCATCTGCTATACGCTCTGTTTTGAGGACTCGAGATTGTTCATGGTCGTCCTCCGGGGAGATGGGGTTCATTGCCGATTGGAAACCTAGTCTGTTGCAAGGCAACTTATAAAAATAAATCTGTTCATATGCGAAGCATTCGCATGGGGCAAGCGTGAGCTGGGACTGATCAGGGGGTTCATTTCAGATGGAGGATGGATCTTGTGCTCACCCTGTTGGTTTGTTAAGGGAAAAATCATGTAACGTGTCAGTCCATTGTCGGATTGCCGCCAAATTTGACAAGCAAGGGGGGGGTATGCGTCACGGGCAAAAAAAATGGGTTTTAGCTGTGTTCACGGCTTTGATGATTTTGTTCATTTCATCCTTGGCCTTTTCCGGCCCACCTTTAAAAACCGGCATCACTTTCTGTACCAACGGTTCTTCGCGTATTTCCTGCCCGAGTCCAGGGCAGAATTTTTACGGCCAGGACGGTTGTTATCAGAAGGGAAAGACAAGATCATACACCAAGTTGAAAGCCGATGGCATCGCTCTTCCTGCTTCAGCCACCGAAGCCGACGGCTGGTGCATGACCAGGGATAATGTCACCGGCCTTGTCTGGGAAGTGAAGACTTTGGCCAACAAGGATTTGACCTACACATGGGTCAATGCCAATACTTATTGCAGGACCCTCGACCACGGCGGGTTTTCCGACTGGCGTCTTCCCACGATCCAGGAGCTGTCCACCCTTGTCGACACGGGTATCGCGGATCCTGGGCCGACCATCAACGTCCAATATTTTCCTAATACCGTATTCAAATATTGGTCTTCCTCATTTGATGCTTATTATGATGCTAATTATGCTTGGGCTGTATATTTCAATGTTGGTTTGGTGTGGAGCGACGCCGTGTCCCTCAGCAACGGGCGAGTTCGGGCGGTGCGGGCGGGTCAGTCTGATATTTTTTTAGACAATGGTGACGGCACGGTGACGGACAGGGTCACAGGGCTCATGTGGCAAAAAGACAATCTGCGGGAAGGGGCGAAGCAGGAGTTCACCTGGCTGGAGGCCCTGACGGCCTGCGAGAACCTGAATCTGGCCGGACACACAGACTGGCGTCTGCCCAACAGAAATGAACTCCAGTCTCTGGTGGATTTTTCCCGCAGTGAACCAGCCATCGACACGACGGTTTTTCCAGATTCCAATTATGCCTATTGGTCGTCTTCACCTTTAGCAAGCGGAGCCGTTTCTGCATGGAAAGTCAATTTTTCATTTGGCCATGTTGACACTTATGGCGTGAGCAATGGCCTGTGGGTTCGAGCGGTGCGTACCGGAGAAAGCGGTAGCGTAGCCTCTTTGGCCCCAATCTATAATCTGCTTTTGTTGGATTGAA
>RZZR01000065.1 GCA_009929795.1 Deltaproteobacteria bacterium
CCACACAACTCATCCCCGCCGTCACCATTTAGAACCACGGTGACCTCGGAGCGGACCATACCCGAAAGGATATAGGACGGCAGCGCCGAATCGTCACCGTAGGGTTCTCCAAACTGTCCCAGGACCCGGGGAAGTACCTCGCCTAGTTCCCTGCCCGACTCGACCCGGAGTTCATGATGGTCAAGTCCGAGATACTCCGCCGTGGCCCGGGCCTCGTTTCCTTCGTCGTAGCGGGGGTCGTCGAAGCCCACGGTGAAGGATTTTACCGGGCGGTCGGAATACCGGGCCATGAGGGCCGCCACCAGCGCTGAGTCCAGTCCGCCCGAGAGCATGACTCCCAGAGGGACGTCGCTGATCATGCGCTCCTGCACGGCCCGTTCGAGTTCGGACCGGGCCTGGTCCTCGACCTGGGCCTCGTCCGGATTTTGCTTGATCCGAAAATCGGGGTCCCAGTACCGACCCGTCTCCCAGCATCCCGATCGCATCAGGGCCCAGCAGCCGGGTTCAAGCTTCCGCACGCCCCGATAGATGGTCCAGGGGGCGGGGATGTAGGATTGACAGAGAAAGAGATCCAGGGCCTCAAAATCCAGGCTCCGGTCCACTCCACCAAGGGCGATCAGGGCCCGGATTTCCGAGGCGAACACGAGTCGCTCGGAGGTCCGGGAAAAGACCAAAGGCTTCTTGCCCACCCGGTCCCGGGCCAGAACCAGCGTCCGGGAACCCGGGTCCCAGACGGCAAAGGCGAACATCCCCCGCAGCCGGAGCAGGCAATCCAGCCCCCAGACCTTGTACGCGGACAACAGGACCTCTGAGTCCCCCTCGGTCCTGAAGCGTACCCCCCGTGTCTCCAGATCGCGGCGCAGCTCCCGGAAATTGTAGATCTCGCCGTTATAGACCAGAACCAGGCCCGTGTCCGCATCGACCATGGGCTGATGGCTGCGCGGGTCCAGATCAATGACCGACAGCCTGGCATGGCCCAGACAGGCTTGTCCGTCGGACCAGAGACCCTGGTGGTCCGGGCCGCGATGGGCCAGAGCTGCGACCGCCCTTTGCACCCGGCTCGGATCCGGCCGCTCCCGAAAGTCAATCAGCCCGACTATGCCGCACATGGAAACCTCTCCGAGCTTCCGGCCAAAGGATCGCCTTGCCACCCAGCCACCCATCCGCTAGTGGACGGCCAGCAAACCCGGCGGGTTTTCCCGCCCGTCAATTCAACCATCGGACACCGATCATGCGAGAAAAATTCCTGGTCTTTGGCGCCCCGAACCTGGGGCAGGAAGAAATCGACGAGGTCGTGGACTCCCTGCGCTCCGGATGGATCGGCACCGGCCCCAAGGTGGCTCGATTCGAGGCCGAGTTCCGGACCCATGTCGGTGCCGCCCATTCCGTGGCCGTAAACTCCTGCACGGCGGCCCTGCATCTGGCCATTCTGGCCGCAGGCATCGGCCACGGAGACGAGGTCGTCACCACCCCTCTGACCTTTTGCGCCACGGTCAACGCCATCATCCACGCCGGGGCCACGCCCGTCCTGGCCGACATCGATCCGGTGACCATGAACATCGCCCCAGAGGCCATACGCCGGGCCATCACCCCAAAGACCAAGGCCATCCTCCCGGTCCACTTCGCAGGGCGGCCCTGCGACATGGACGCCATCATGGCCTTGGCCGAAGAATTCGGCCTGACCGTCATCGAGGACTGCGCCCACGCTGTGGAGGCCAGGTGGCACGGCCGCCCGGTGGGAACCTTCGGCCGCTTCGGATGCTTCAGCTTCTACGTGACCAAGAACGTGGTCACCGGCGAGGGGGGCATGGTCGTCACCGACGACGCCGAGGCCGCGGGCCGCATCAAGGTCCTGGCCCTGCACGGCATGAGCAGCGACGCCTGGCAACGATTTGGAGATTCCGGATACAAGCACTACATGGTCACCGAGGCCGGGTTCAAGTACAATATGATGGATATCCAGGCCGCCATGGGCATCCATCAACTGCGAAAGGTCGAACACAACCGGGAAAAACGGAAAAAAATCTGGAAACGCTACATGGAGGCCCTCGCCCCTCTGCCCGTGACCCTGCCAACGCCTTTCGAACCGAACACCCGGCACGGTCTGCACCTCTTCACCCTGCTCATTGATCCCGATCGGGCCGGGATCAATCGGGATGCGTTCCTCCAGTCCATGACTCGAATGAAAATCGGCCTCGGGGTCCATTATCTGGCCCTGCCCGAACACCCTCATTACTGGCAGCGATTCGGGTGGCGTCCGGAGCAATGGCCGCAGGCCACGCGCATCGGCCGACAGACCGTGAGCATTCCCCTCTCTCCGGGGCTGTCCGACCAGGACGTGGAAGACGTTGTCGAGGCGGTCAGGCTTTGCCTGCCCTGACCGGGCCCGCGAATATCAAAAGGTATAGGGCAGATTCTTGTGGACCTCGATCTTCTGCCGTTCCACCGAGATGTAGCCCTCTTCGGTCAGCTTCTTGAGAATCCTGGTGACCATCTCCCTGGACGCGCCGATGACCTGGGCCATTTCCTGATGGGTCATCCGCCCCTCCACCACCAAATGTCCTTTGCGCATGGCCGCCTGCTGGGTGATGAGCCGGGCCACTCGGCTGTAGACGTCCATGAAGGCCAATTCCCGGATCTTCTCGTTGGCGTCCCGCAGACGTTCGGTCAACCCCCGCAAAAGACCAAGGGCCTTGGGAGAAAGGGAAAAGATCCGGACGAAATCGTTTCTCGAAATGACCAGAGCCTCGGTCCGCTCCCGGGCCATGACGCAGGCCGATCGCGGTTCACCGTCCAAAAGGGCCAGCTCGCCGAAGTACTCGCCGGGCCCAAGAATGGACAGAATCATCTCGTTGCCCCGCTCGTCCCCAAGGACTACCTTCACCTGGCCTGAAAGAATGACGTAGATCGAGGTCGAGGAGTCGCCTTCGTTGATGATGATCGTGTTCCTGGGAAAGACCTTGGTGACAGCCACCCCCTGCAGTTGCCTGAGTTCGTCGTCGTTCAGGGCCGAGAACAATGCGATGTCCTTGAGCATGACTCCTCCTGTGTTCCGATATCCGGAAAAACCGATACCCGAATCAACCCTCCCGTATCCACGTTCGCATGGACTGCGCCTCAGCCGGCCACGATTCCCCGAACCTGACTTCCAGAAACAGGGCGAAGACCGCGTCGAGATACTCCAGGCTCTTCTCGACGAGATAAATCCGCTCGAGAAACGGGGCGTCCGGGTCGTCACCCTCTTCCAGCCGGGTCTCCACCTTGGGGGTCTTGAGCCCGCTGACGCCGAAATCCGAGGCCTCGACCTGGAACTGCCAGGTATTGGCATCCTGTTCGATTCTGATTCGGGCCTGGTTGACCTTCTTGCCCTTTCCCAAGCCGGCCCGGGCCTCATCCAGACCTGACATGGGTCCGCTGCACACGGTTGTGTCCCTGGTTTCCCCGGATCCGGCCAGAACGGAGACCCGCTGTTCGTAAAAAAGCGCGAACTCATTGCCTCCCGGGCCCCGGAAAACATCTCCCCGCTCACTTCTGAACCACAACCAAGTCAAAAATTCCTGACCGAGGATCGGGGCCTTGGCGGCCGCCACCTGTAAATCTACGTCCATCGCTCCTCCGAAACCGGCATATTTCCCATCATAGGACCAGGCTGGTCGGCTCCATGTCATCGAGTATTTTCTTCCGCTCCCCCATCCTGGTCAGGGCCAGAAAATACGGGGTCTGCATCTCCAGATGCAGACCAAAACTAATTTCGAACAATTCCTCAAACAGGGCCCTGACGGAATCCCGGGTCGAGGCTAGATAGACCTCGGACCTGCGAATGGACCAAACCACCTCGAAATAGGCCGGGATGGGCAATGTCCGCGACCTAAGTCTCAGGGCCACCGATTCCTTAAGTTCGGTCTTCTGGTCCTTGGTCACGAATTTCTGGCCCTGCTCCCGCATCCTGGACTGCAACTCCCGCAGGGCGAGCTGAAAATGTTTCTTGAACACCGCTGCCGGCACCCGGCGGGTATCCAGCCTGAGGCAGAATGCCAGATACTCTCCCTTTTCAGGCGGCGCTGTCTTCCAGTTCGAGTCCAGAATATCGTCGAAGCAGACCCAGCCAAAGGACCGCTCCTCGACCCCCTGGTCGATGTCCCTGAAGGAACGATGCTTGAGTTTATCCAGGGCCTGGGACCAGAACGAGTCCGGCACCGGTTCCACAATCCTATATCTGGTCAACCCGAGGCTTCCGGAAAGAAATCCCATGTCGTCTCCCGTCTATTTGAACCGGGCCATCTCTCGTTCCATGTCCCTGGAAACCGCCCGGCGCTTGAGTTCATCCCGCCGATCGTAGACGTGCTTGCCCTTGGCCAGCCCAATCTCGATCTTGATCTTCCCGTTCCTGAAATACATCTTCAAAGGAATGACCGTCAGTCCCTTCTGTTCCACCTGTGCGGCCAGGACCAGAATCTGCCGCTTGTGCATCAAGAGCTTGCGGGGACGCTCCGGCTCGTGGCCGGCATAGCCGGCGTTCTCGTATTCCCCGACATGCACTCCCACCAGATGGGCCTCACCGTCGGCGAACCGGACATACCCATCCTTGAAACTCACCCGTCCGGCCCGGAGCGACTTGACCTCGGAACCGGTCAGGACCATGCCGGCCTCCTCGGTTTCCAGAATCTCGTAGAGCCTTCTGGCCTGCCGGTTCTGGGCGATGAGTTTGATGCCCGGGTCGTTCTTGCTCATGTCCGTTTCCTTTGTCCGATACGGCCCTGCCCATCCTCGTCGAGCAAAGAGGTATAGAACATGAGCTCCTCAGGGAATCGCTCGAAAATCATTTTTCGCACCAGCTGATTGTTCTCGGCCACGGTGCTGCTCCGAAGCACGGCTCTGAGCAAATCCTTGCACTCTTCCATGGTCGTCTGCCGAATGATGTGCTTGATCCCGGGAATGGCCTGGGGATTGAGGCTGATGCTGTCGATCTGCATCCCCAGGAGGATGGGAATGCAGTAGGGATCAGCCGCCACTTCCCCGCAAAGGCTGACGCTGATGCCAGCCCGATGACCCGCGTCCACCACGTACTTGATGCTCCGCAGGATGCCCGGATGCAGGGGCTGGTAAAGATAGGAGACGTGCTTGTTGGTCCGATCGATGCCCAAGCAGTACTGGATCAAGTCATTGGTCCCGATGCTGAAAAAATCCACCTCCCGGGCCAATATGTCGGCCATCATAACCGCGCCCGGGAGCTCGACCATGATTCCAACCGGGATATCGGAGCGAAAGGCCGTTCCCTCCAGTCGAAGTTCGTCCTGGACCTTGCGGTAGATTCCCAATGCCTCGCGGAGTTCCTGAAGACCGGAGATCATTGGAAACATGATGGAGACGTTTCCCAGGACCCCGGCTCGCAGAATGGCCCGCAGCTGGGTCTTGAATATCTGCTGATGGGCCAGGCAGAAACGGATGGCCCGCAGCCCCATGGCCGGATTGGTCTCTTCCAGACTTCCGATCATGGGCATGATCTTGTCCGCCCCGAGATCCAGGGTCCGAATGACCACCTTGGCCGGGGCCAGAATGGAGGCCAGATCCATGTACTGCTCGGTCAGTTCGTCCTCGGTCGGGAAGGTCTTCCGGTTCATGTAGCTATACTCGGTTCTGAAGAGCCCCACGCCCTCTCCGCCGTTGTCGATGACCGCAGTCACCTCCTCGAAAAGCTCGATGTTGGCCAGAACTTCAACCCTGAAGCCGTCAATGGTTTCTTCAGGATAGTGACATTTACGGATGGTCTCGCCCTGATAGGTTTCGAAGCGGTACTTGAGGTCCGTGTACTCGGCCAGCTCCCGCTCGCTCGGCTCCACCAGTATCCGTCCATGAAACCCGTCGAGGATGATCAAGGCCCCGTCCTGGACCTCGGACTCAAGCCCCTCGGTCCCGACCACGGCCGGAATCTGGAGAGAACGCGCCAGGATGCCGGCGTGGGATGTCTTGCCTCCCATGGACGTGGCAAAGGCCATGATCTTGTTTACTTCCAGCTCGATGGTATCCGCCGGGGACAGGTCATGGGCCAGAAGAATCATCCGGTGCTGCATGGGCTTTGGTTCGGACTCCAGGCCCGACAGGCTGCTCCGGATTCGTTCGGCAACCAGCCGGATGTCCTGGATCCGCTCACGGATATACTCGTCCTCGATGGCCTCGAACAGCTGGGCCAAGTCGTCCACGGCCTTTTCCAGGGCCCACTCGGCGTTGAGCTTGGTGTCCACGACGTGCCCGATGGCCATCTCCCTGAATTTCCGGTCCGAGAGGATCATCAGGTGGGAATCGATGATCGCCCCGTGCTCCTTGAGCTCAAGGGGAATATTGGCCCGAATGCGCTGGAGTTCGGAGGCGGCGTCTTCAAAGGCCTTTTCCAGACGAACCCGCTCCTGGGGCACCAGAGCCTCCTCGACTGTCTGTCTGGGGGCGCTCGAAAAACGGTTCCGGTTCAGGAAATAGGCCTTGCCCACGGCAATGCCCACGGAAACCGGAATCCCGGTCAAAATCCTCTCGGCCATCAACGATCCTCGCCAAAACGCTCGTGAAACAATCTCTCGATGCCGGCCGCCGCCGCCTCGGCATCATCCCCCCGGGCCTCCACGATTACCGAACTTCCCTTGCAGGCGGCCAGGGTCAGGATGTCCAGGATGCTCTTGGCGTCCACCTTCCGATCCCCGTGGCTTAAGGTCACGGAAGCCGAATACTTCTGGGCTTCACGGGCGATACTGGCCGCTGGGCGGGCGTGGACCCCCAGTTCGTTGACCACGGAGATGGTCCTCACGACTTCGCCCTGATTCCGGCCGACCGGAGGACATTGGCCAGATCCGGCCATTGCTTGGCCGGATTCGGATGCCTGCCCGGACTCGACAAAAGAAGGCTGGCAATGCTTCATTTCCATAACTCCAGAACCGTATCGAAACCGAGCCGGCTCTTGGCCAGCATGGGCCACAGCAAAGCCGCGCCGAGAAAGGCGGCCAGAAAAAATTCCCTGACCCTGTAATGCCGGGCACAAACCAGACTCAGAACGGGCAGGCCAATAGCGGCCAAGCACCAAGGAGCCCAGTGCCGGGACCAGGGCCAAATGGTGACCCAGATGGCCACCAAAACCAGGGCGTTGAGGATTTTGATCCGTCGGCCTGCATTGATCAGATTCCACTCACGAAGACGGCTCAAAAATGCCAAACCATGAACAAGCCCCTGATGGAAGGTGTAGATTCTGAAAATCTGCAGGGCCAGGAACCAGGATATTCCCCAGGCCAGGGGCAACGCCCTAAGCCCGCTCACCAGCATGAGCACCGTGGTCAGAGACCAGAAGACAAATAGGCTCCCGCCGAAAAACGAGTCGCCCACGGCCGAGAGGGTGTAAACCGTCGTTGTCTTAATCTTGGGCAAGGTCTTGGCCGGCAAAAGGCCCTTGGCGATTTTTTTTTCCAGATAAAGAAACACGCCCAAAAGAAGCGGAGTCCAGTATGGATGGGTGTTGTAGACCTGAAGGGCACGCTTTCTGGCCTGCTGCAGGGCATTGGGTTCGGCATGGATGGCCTTCAGCCCGGGATCAATGGCATAGGCCAAACCGACATTCTGAAGCCCCCTGGGGTTGAAGCAGGCCCCGATCAGGTAGGAGCGCAGAAAGACCTGGCTCAAATTTCTGATGTTCAGACCCGTCATTCAGCGTCTTTCCAGGAGCAAAGCGTACACCTCTCCCGATGACCAGCCGGGACAGCGGCCGGAAACGATCTTGGCCACAGCCCTGGGTCTGCCCCCTCTGGCCGTTTCCTCTCGCACCATATTCTCAACCAACTCCCTGGGAACACGTTCGGGCTTCTGTTCCGGGGGGGCCACCAAAACGGTGATCTCTCCGCGCAGCTCGTCGAGGCCTTTCAACTCTTGGCCAAGGACTCCGAAGATAAATTCTTCGTGCACCTTGGTCAATTCTCGAGCCAGACAAAAGCGGCGCGGTCCAAGAACCGGAAACAGGGTCTCCAGGGTTCTCGAAACCCTGTCCTTTCGCTCAAAAAAAGCCATGGTGGCCGACAGGCCGGCGTAGGGGAGAAACAGATCCCGGATCGCTCCGGGTCTTCTCGGCAAAAAACCGAGAAAGACAAAAGGCTGGGGAGGAAATCCGCTGGCCATCAGAGCCGCCACCGGAGCGCACGGCCCGGGTATGGGCACCACCTCGATACCTGCTTCCCGACAGGCCCGGACGATGACGAATCCCGGGTCCGAGACCAGAGGAGTTCCGGCGTCGCTGATCAGGGCCACGTCCTCCCTGGACAGCAGATCGAGCACGGCGGTCACCCTGGACTCCTCGTTATGTTCGTGGCTGCTGATAAGCCTCGGAGCCGGAATCTCCAACAGGTCGTAAAGATGTCTGGCCCGCCTGGTATCCTCGGCCAGAATCGTACTTACACGACTCAAGACCTCCCTGGCCCTGAAACTCAGATCACCAAGGTTGCCAAGAGGAGTGGCCACGACCCAGAGCCGCGGAGGCGTCGATGACATTCTTTTCATGCTCCATGGTCCGCCCTGTTCCGTGCATCAGCACGGAAACGAGGTCGAACCTGCAGGGCCTGGACCACCAATCCCGATCGTTCAGGAAATGAACCGCGGCCCGGATCAGGGACCTGGCCTTGTTCCGGTCCAAGGCCTGTCCGGGCAGACCGTGGACATTCGACGAACGTGTCTTGACCTCTACGAATACCACTTCATCGCCATCCACGCAGACGAAGTCGATCTCATAGCTGCCCTTGCGCCAGTTGCAGGCCACGATCTCGTAGCCGAGGCCAAGCAGATGCTTGAGGGCCAGCGCCTCTCCCTCCCGGCCCAGGTTCAGATGGGCAGGCATGGCTGCCCGATCCCCCTGTCCCGACGCACTCCCCGGAATGTCATCCGGTGTATGGGGCTCGGCCCAAGGGCCCGGACCCGCTCCAGATGCTCCCGTGTTCCATAGCCCTTGTGACCGGCCAGCCCGTAGCCTGGGTACCGGCGATCCAGGCTGACCATCAGACGGTCCCTAAAGGTCTTGGCCAGGATCGAGGCCGCAGAGATGGACCGAACCCGGGAGTCTCCCTTGACCAGAGCCCGGCAGGATTCTTCCAGGTCGGGGACCTGATTGCCGTCCACCAGCACCAGTTCAGGGCGAACATGAAGACACCGAACGGACCGGGTCATGGCTGTCAGACTGGCCTGCAGAATGTTGATCCGTTCGATCTCCCTGGGCCAGGACAATCCCAGCGCCCAGGCCAGAGCGATCCTCTTGATTTCCGTCTCCAGTCTGGCTCTGGCCCGTGCAGTCAGTGTCTTGGAGTCCCCCAGACCCTCCAGTCCGGAGAGGTCGGGAGGCAGAATCACGGCCGCAGCCACCACCGGACCGGCCAGACATCCCCGGCCGGCCTCGTCAACTCCGGCCGTCAGGGCCGGCAAGTCGTCGAAGCGGTCCATGAGTCCGGGTCTCATCCGCAGCATGGCCGATTCTCCAAAAAAAAGCCGGGAAGAGCCTGGCCCTCCCCAGCTTTGAGCTTCGATCGCTTCTCGAGTCCGTGCTCTGGGCTCGGAACTTCTCGATCCGGATCAGTTCCAGGTGTTCTTACCCTTGATCCGGGCGGCCTTGCCCTTGAGCTTGCGGAGGTAGTAGATGCGCCCTTGGCGGACCCGACCCTCGCTGACCATCTCGATCCGTTCAATGGACGGCGAGTGCAGGGGGAAAACCCGCTCGACCCCGACGCCGTCGGACACCTTGCGGACCACGAAACTCGCGTTGGTCGTGCCCCGCTTGACCCTCAAAACCACGCCCTGGAAGATCTGGATGCGCTCCTTCTCTCCTTCAATGATCCGCACGTGGACCTTGATCGTATCCCCGGCCTTGAACTGGGGAATGTCCATGCGCATCTGTTCCTGTTCGATTCTCTTCAAGACGTCCATGTTCGTGTCTCCTTGCTTGTATAGCCGAAACGCCCCGGCCGGGTTTCCCTCGGTCCGAGGCGAAATCGTGTCCGCCTGTTCCCTCGCTTTCAAAGCTCAGCGAGCGTCGCCTAAAATTCTGTCCACCATGATGGATGCCGCCGAACGGACCGAGAGATGGTTTCCCGGGTCCATGAACCGGATGGGCCGAAGGACCCCGTCGACATTGCGAAGAACCTCGTCGGCCAGTCCCGATCCAGTTCCCAGAACCAGGAGCACCGGTCTGACCTCCAGGCACCGGGCGACTTCTGTCCAGGGCATGAACCCTTCCCGAGCGCTGGTAGCCAAAACCAGGGGGGCCTGTCCTGTGGTCTTTCGGACCGATTCCCTGGCCTCCTGAAGATCGGTGACGACCTGGACCGTGGACAGGGCCGCCCTTCGATCGGGATTGGCCTCACCCCCGCCACCCTCGGTCCAATGAGAGACGAGGACTCGTGCCAATCGGCGATGCTCCTCCACCGGGGTGCACACGACATATCCACCCAGACCATACGCTGAGCAAACGCGGGCAATATCGTGTACGTCCAGGTTTGTCAAAGATGTTGTGACCACTTCCCCCCGCCGGTTGAGGACCGGGTGGTGGATAAGAGCCAGATGCAAATTCCTGCCCACCCTGAGCCGAGGTTCCTCTCGTAGAAAGGCCATATCGGCCTCGGTCAGCCGGGCCTCGGCCAAGAGTCCAGGCCGCAGTCGAAGGGTTGTCCGCAGGGACTGCTCACGACGCCAGGCCGCGATCCGGCCGTGATGCCCCGAGCGGAGAACCTCCGGGACTTGAAGGCCCTCGTAGAGTTCAGGCCTCGTGTAGTGGGGATACTCCAGAAGTCCGTCGGAAAAACTCTCCTCCACTGCGGATTCGGCGTGATGCATGAATCCGGGCAGCAGTCTGGACACAGCCTCCACCAGGCACATGGCCGCGCTCTCTCCGCCGTTGAGGACGAACTGGCCCAAAGAGACCAGTTCCAGATCCCAGAGTTCCTCGAGCCGGGCGTCAATGCCTTCGTACCGTCCGCAGACGATGGTGATCTCGCGCTCCCCGGCCAGATCCCGGGCCATGTTCTGGTCGAAGACCCGCCCCCGGGGAGTCAACAGGAGGGTTCTGGTTTCCCGTCCCAGACTCTTCAAGGCACACAGGGGAGGATCGGCCATCATGACCATCCCCGGCCCTCCTCCGTAGACACGGTCGTCGGTGTTTCGATGCTTGTCTTGGCTAAACTCCCTGAGGTCCAGAACCTGGAAATCAACCAGCCCGGAGTCCACGGCCCGGGACAAAAGCCCACAGGAAAGAACCGAGCTGAAGAATTCGGGAAATATGGTCAGGATGTTGAAACGCACCGTAACTCAGGGGATATAGATGTCCAACAAGCCCTCGGGCGGATCGATCAGAACCCGGCCCCGTTGGCGATCGAAACCTCGAATGAAAGCCGGTACGGCCGGAAAAAGCACCTCGCGACCCTCCGGGGTCCGAACCGACCAGACATCATGGGCCGGAGTCCGGAGCACCGCTTCGATCAGGCCCAGGACACGTTCGTCCGGCATGACCGCCTCCAGACCTTTCAGATCATCCTCAAACGGCATGCCGTCGGGCCGTTCTGGCAGATCAACGCGACGAAGATACACCGCGGACCCTTTACGTTCGTCGGCTTCGTTTCTGCCCTCCACGCCTTCGATCAGGAGAAGAGGGTCGTTCTGATGGAACCGGGCCGCGAGGATGCGATGCGGCCTGGGCTTGGTGGATCCGGATGCGAGATAGATCCGGGCGACCTTTTCGAAATCGGGAATGATCTCCGCTTCGATCCGGATCCGCAGCTCACCCCTTAGACCGTGGGAACGGAGCACGCGGCCGATGCGGACGAGATCCATGGAGCCCTTCGGGGAAAGGGCCACGCCGGAACCGCGCGGCCCGAAAGACGTTTGGCCATCTATTCCAGAATTTCCAGCACGGCCCGCTTCTTTGACTTGGTCGAGGCCGCCCCGAGAATCGTTCTCATGGCCCGGGCCGTGCGACCCTGCTTGCCGATGACCTTGCCCAAATCATCCTTGGCTACCCTGAGTTCTATGACCGACGTCTGCTCGCCTTCGATCTCGGACACAGTGACCGAATCCGGATTGTCTACCAACGATTTCGCCATGAATTCGACCAGTCCCTTGAGCATAGAACCTCCGAAAAAAGTGTGCACGTCCGGCGGATCGGGAAAACGACCTTAGTTCGCTTCGAACCCAAGGCCCACCTCTCGCCGGGAACGAGCCTTCGAGTCTAGGACAGGCCTTTGGCCGCGAGCAGGCTGCGAACCGTTTCCGTGGGCTTGGCGCCCTTGGCCATCCACTCCTTGACCCGTTCAGCGTCAACCTTGACCTCGGCCGGGTCGGTCATGGGATTGTAGTGGCCGAGGTAGTCTAAGGCCCGGCCGTCGCGCCTGGAAGCACTGTCCAAAACGACGAGGCGGTAAAAGGGATTTTTTTTGGACCCCATGCGGGTCAATCTAATTTTCAATGCCATGATTTTTGCTCTCCGTTTTCAAATGGTGTTGATGTCGTTTCAAAAAAGTCCGAGGGTTCGGGCCCTGGACGTCTTGCGATCTCAGCCCTTGCGGGCCTTACGCTTGGCCTGTTTTCTCTTTTTCTGCAAAAGCTTGCTGTCTTGAAGTCCAATGGGCTTGCGGGGTTCCTTCTTGACCTTGACATGATCCGGGCCAGGCAGAGGCGGCATTGGCTGACCGGGTTTGCCCTTTTGCATGACGTGCTGCATCATCTTCCGCATCTGGACGAAATTCGTCAAAAGCTGGTTGATATCCTGAACCGTGGTCCCGCTTCCCTTGGCAATCCTCTTTCTTCGGCCGGCAGTGATGATGGAGGGGTCCTTCCTCTCGGCTGGAGTCATGGAGTTGATCATGGCCTCCACCCGAACCAGCTCCTTTTCCGGCATCTTCACGTCCTTGAGCTGCTTGCGCATTTCACCCATTCCCGGGATGAGCTTAAGCAGGCCTTCAATGGACCCCAGCTTCTTGATCTTACGCATCTGGCTTCGAAAATCATCCAGATCGAACTCGGCCTTGCGGAACTTCTTTTCCAGCTCGGCCGCCTCCTTCTCGTCGATGGCCGACTGGGCCTTCTCGATCAGGGTCAGCACGTCCCCCATGCCGAGAATCCGGGAGGCGATCCGATCGGGATGAAAGACTTCGAGTTCGTTCAGCTTTTCGCCCATGCCCACGAATTTGATGGGCTTTTGGGTAATGGACTTGATGGATAAGGCCGCTCCGCCCCTGGCGTCGCCGTCCATCTTAGTCAGGACCACGCCCGTGACGTCCAGAAGATCGTTGAACTTGGAGGCCACGGTCACCGCGTCCTGACCGGTCATGGCGTCGGCCACGAACAGGATCTCCTGCGGGGAACAGGCAGCCTTGATGTTCACCAGCTCCTGCATCAGGCCTTCGTCTATGTGCAGGCGTCCGGCCGTGTCCAAAAGCACGACGTCGCAGCCCTGCCTGGCTGCCTCGCCAACAGCCTCCCGGCAAATCTCCACCGGATCGCGGTCAGTGGTCGAGGCGAACGCCGGGACCGACAGTTCAGCGGCCAGTTTCTGCAACTGGTCGATGGCCGCCGGGCGGTAGACGTCGGCCGGCACGAGGTACGGCCTGCGCTTGTTCCGGCGCAGGAACAGAGACAGCTTGGCCGCAGTGGTCGTCTTGCCCGAACCTTGCAGACCGACCATCATGATCACATGGGGCGATTTGCCCTCCAAGGCCAGGGCGGTGTTGGTCCCGCCCAAAAGTTCAATCAGCTCCTCGTGGACAATTTTGACCACCTGCTGGCCTGGCGTCAGACTGTCCAGGACGTCCTGGCCCATGGCCCGCTCTTGGATCCGGGCCATGAAGTCCTTGACGACCTTGAAATTGACGTCGGCTTCGAGCAGGGCCATGCGAACTTCGCGCAGGCCGTCCTGGATATTGCCTTCGTCCAGGCGACCCGTGCCCCGGAGCTTCTTGAAAACCGAATTGAGACGATCCGAAAGATTATCGAACATGTGCGGCGCCGTGTTGAGAAAAAAAGAATTTGGTTGGATATACCTTCATCGTCCGGCAGTCAAATCCCGGGAAACCCTTCAGGTCGAGACCGAAGACCGCCATGAGCTCTCGCTTCGGACGGCGATACACGGGGCATCTCCCAGGTCGACGACCCCATGCAGCTCCAATTCGATCAGGGCCGCGTCCAGGGCCTCGGCCGTTCCGGACCATCTCCCATACACGGTGTCCCGATCGGGCTCCACGTCCAGGCTGACCAGATCCTCCAGGATGAGGTAGGCCGAAGTGGCCTCCACGGACAGTCCCAGCGAAAAGATCTTCTTGACGATCATAGCGGGATTCCTTTCAGCCCTCAGCCGGCCAGGGCCCGGCGGATGCTTTGGGCCGC
>RZZR01000066.1 GCA_009929795.1 Deltaproteobacteria bacterium
ATGAGCAGTTCGACCAGAGTGAAGCCTTTCTCTCTCATGGCGTCCTCACAGGCCAATGTTGCGGAAATTCACGGTTCGGGTCAGGCAAAAATCCCCGGCCTGCTCCAACTCGACCGTGCCGTTGGCATGCGTGGTCCTGATCTGGCGCGCGTTGACTTCGTCGGCGTACGCCCCCCGAATCTGGCCACACATGGTTACAGTCGCGCTTCTGATGTCGGCCAGATTGGCCGGGGTCGACGTTTGACCTTCCGAGGTCGAGCCGTAGACGAACTCCATGTTGGTGACGCCTTCGGCAACTCGCTGAAAACCTCCTGCGCCATTCCACTGAACCTCCATCCTTTGCGTGGCGGGAACATAGCGATATTCAAACTGCCTGACTGTCCCGTTGCCGACGAAATCCATGTAAAAGCTGATATCCGTGGCCGTGGCACTGTCTATGGTCGGCATGGCCGAGTTCTGGGTCGGATTCAAACCAGCCATTCGCATGTCCTTGAGCATAATGCTCATGGCCGCCCGCAAGTCTTGCTGCAATTTCGTCCGTTGGTCCTGAATGGTGTATGTCTTGTTGGAGGCAATGAACACGCCCAGGACCGACCCCAAAATGACCGATGAAATGGCCATGACCACCAGCAACTCAATGAGGGTGAACCCTCGACTCATCATCATTCCCTCCCAATCCAGTCGTTCACGCCCCAGCGGTACATGAGCACGGTCCCGGTCATTCGAGCCCCGACCGCATAAACGAGATGCGTGTTTGGCGGCGACTGCTGGATGTAGACGAATCCGGCCACGTTGCAGCGACCTCTCCGATCAAAGACGACTCGGTTGTTCTGAAACGTCACGCTACTTCCTATCGCTCCACCGGCTGCGGTAGCGGCCCTGTTGGCCATCCCGAACCCCATGATCACTCCTGAAAAATTTTGACTCAGGTTCACCGTCCGGGCCACATCGTCGTCGGCCGTTCCCCAGGCGTCATCCGGACCCCTGCCTCGGCACACGTTGTACGACGAGGCCCCCGGGTTGAAGACGATGGCCCAATCCTGCCCCCGCTTCACAGCCTGCATCCGAGCATCCTGCATATCACTGACAATGGACCGGGCTGCGGCCCTCAGCCGATAATCGGGCAAATTGCGAAACATGGCATACCCACCCCAGGCCAAGCCCAGAGAGATGATGCCCACTACGACCATGACCTCGACCAAGGAAAAACCGGCTTGGCACGACTGTCGGGGCAACCGTGAAAAATGTGGATATTCTGTACTGTATCGTCTTCGCATTGACCTTTTCCTGTCAAATTTTGCAACAAACATATAGAGTTGAAGAAAAAAGGTCAAAGGGTTGGGCTGGAGAAAAACGTCAATTCAATTTCCTGAAACCATTATTCTTTTATCAATATTTGGAATAACACCTATCGTGAAGTTGGCAATCGGAAAAGTGCAAATTCACATTTTTTTCCATTTTCCACCAAACTGTGGTTCAGCATTCCCGGAAAAAAATCGAACGTCTCGTACCTTGACATCCCCCACTCTTTGCAGGCCATAGTCCGAAGCATAAACAGATACAACGAACCATGTCGAGGAACCAATCATGAACATCCATCCAGACCCCCTGGCCCTTGTCGGCCGCACCCCTCTGGTCTTTCTGGACCGCCTGGGACAAGGTTTACCCGGCCGGGTGGCCGTCAAGCTCGAATCGACCAACCCCGGCGGGTCCATCAAGGACCGCATCGCCCTGGCCATGATCGAGGACGCCGAGCGCCGAGGACATCTTGGGCCCGGGGCCAGGTTGGTTGAACCCACCAGTGGCAATACCGGCATCGGTCTGGCCCTGGTCTGCGCCCTGCGGGGCTACGCCCTGACCCTGACCATGCCCGAGAGCATGAGCTTGGAACGCCGGACCCTGCTGGTCGGCCTCGGGGCCGCGGTGGTTCTCACTCCCGCCGCCAAGGGCATGGCCGGGGCAGTGGCCCGGGCCGAGGAAATCCAGCGTGAATCCCGAGCCTTCATGGTCCGTCAGTTCGAGAACCCGGCCAATCCGGCCGCGCATGAGCGCACCACCGGACCGGAGATTTGGCAGGACACCGATGGACAGGTGCAGGTCTTCGTGGCCGGGGTCGGCACGGGCGGGACCATCACCGGTGTCGGTCGGGCCCTCAAATCCCGAAATCCCAAGGTTCGCTGCGTGGCCGCTGAACCGGCCGAGTCGCCGGTCCTGTCCGGAGGCGATCCCGGGCCACACCCCATCCAGGGCATCGGACCAGGATTCATTCCCCGCATCCTGGACCGGTCGGTTCTGGACGAGGTTCTGGCCGTGAAGGGAGAGCTGGCCATGGACATGGCCCGGCGTCTCTTGCGCGAGGAGGGGATTCTGGCCGGAATCTCGGCCGGGGCCAATGTGGCCGCGGCTCTACAGGTGGCGGCCAGGGAAGAAAACCGAGAACGCCTGATCGTGACCATCATCTGCGACACGGGCGAGCGGTATTTGAGCGCGAATCTATTTCGAAACCCCGAGGTCATCTCGTGACCGACACCGCCATCCTCGACCTTGAGGACGTCGTCGACGCCCTCTGCGCCCCGGAGTCCTACTCCGATGTCTACCACCGTCCGGCCTTTGCCCAACCCATGCCTTCGGTCCAAGACCTTCGGGAGATCATGGGGCTTCTCCGGGCCGTACTCTTTCCGGGCTATTTCGGACGGTCCGACATCGGGCCGGAAACCATGCGCTACCATGTCGGCTCGGCCTTGGACCAGGTCCGGACCCTGCTGGCCGAGCAGATCCGGCGCGGGCACTGCTTTTTCTGCGCCCTTGAAGACCAGGCCTGCCCGGAGTGCGAGGAACGAGCCCGGATCCTGACTCTGAAATTCTTGACCACCCTGCCCCGAATTCGGAATCTTCTGGCCCTAGACGTCCAGGCCGCCTACGAAGGCGACCCCGCGGCCAAGAGCCCCGGGGAAAGCATCTTCTGCTATCCATCCATCAAGGTCATGACCCACTACCGTGTGGCCCACGAACTCCACCGTATGGACGTGGAACTCATCCCCCGGATCATCACCGAGATGGCCCACTCCGAAACCGGTATCGACATCCACCCCGGGGCCGGCATCGGTCGACGTTTCTTCATCGACCACGGGACCGGCGTAGTCATCGGCGAAACCTGCGTCATCGGGAACAATGTCCGCCTCTACCAGGGTGTGACTTTGGGTGCCAAGAGTTTTCCCAAGGACGAAAACGGCCAGCTCATCAAAGGCATTCCCCGACACCCGGTGGTCGAGGACGACGTGACCATCTACTCCGGAGCCACGGTGCTCGGGAGAATCACCATCGGCCGGGGCTCAGTGGTCGGCGGCAACGTCTGGGTCACGGAGGACGTTCCTCCGGGTTCCCGTATCGCTCTGGGGTCGAATCTACGTTCTGGGCAGCCGGGCTGAAACCCTTCAGCCGTCGACCCGCATCCGGACATGGTAAAGATTCTGGGCCCGGCGGACGACCAGCATCAGGGAACTCTTCAAACGGGTCCGGCGGAAGGCCTGGAGGAAATCGGCCTCGGTGGCCGTCTTTACCCCGGCCACCTGCCGAATGACATCGCCCGGACGCAGGCCCAGACCCTCGGCCGGGCCATTGGGAACGACTTCCACCACGACCACCCCGTCCTCGGCCGATCCGGACTTGACCTCCACCCCCCAACGCTTCAAGGCCAGATTTTTAGCCTGTTCATCAGGAAAAGGCGCTGGGCGCAGCCGCACGGTTTTTTCCTCGTTTCGGCGGACGATTCTGAGTCCCACCTCTTCTTGGCGGACCAGATGGCGCAGCCGGTCCAGATAGGCGTCCTTGTCCTCGATCCGGTTCCCGTCCATGGCCGTGACCACATCTCCGGGCCGAATCCCGGCCTCAGCGGCCGGGGTCTTGGGATGGACCTCGTTGACCAGAAACCCCTTCGTCGATTCCAGCCCGAAATAGAGGGCCGTGCGCTGGTCGAGGTTCTGCCCTCCCATGCCCAGCCAGACCGGAGTCACCCGGCCGAAGTGAACGAGGTCGTCCAAAACCTGCCGGGCCTTGCCGATGGGGATGGCGAATCCAATGCCCTCGGCCTCGGCGTGGATGGCCGTGTTGATCCCGACGACCTCGCCCAGAACGTTGACCAGGGGCCCGCCACTGTTGCCGGGGTTGATGGCCGCATCGGTCTGGATGAAATTCGAGTAGCTGCCGTGCCGGGTCTGGATGGTCCGGTTCAGGGCCGAAATCACTCCTGTGGTCACGCTATGCCCAAACCCGTAGGGGTTGCCGATGGCCACGATGGTCTCGCCGATCATCAAATCCGTCGAATCACCCATCCTGGCCTCGGGCAGAGCCTCCTCCCCGGCCAGGGAAAGCACTGCCAGGTCGAAATCAGGATCGGAGCCTACCAGACTGGCCTCGAACTCCCGGCCGTCAAGCAGCCTGACCCGAATCACTGAGGCCCCTTCGATGACGTGGGCGTTGGTCAGGACCAGACGTTTGGCTCCGTCGGTGATCACTCCTGAGCCCAGGCTGGTTCGCTCCACGGCCCGCTCGGGCTGGCCGAAAAACTGTTGAAAAAAAGGGTCCCTCGAAAATACTCCCCCGAAGGGCGACACGCTCCGCTCGACCACCGTGGTCAGGATGTTGACCACGGCCGGAGCCACCGATTCCACAGCCTCCACCACAGGGGTCCTGCGCTGGGCTCCGGATACGTCTGAAGACTGCACGAAAAGGGCAATCACGGCGACCAGGGACGCACACACCCAGAAGAGAAGCCCTGACGTGGACGAGCGACTGCATTGACTCATGCCAAGATCCTTGCCAAGCGAAGGTTGAAGAAACTCAGAAATTGTGGGTCAGAAGAACATCGTAGGGCTGGCCGGTCAGAGATCTTGGCACGGCACGGCCAAAGATCCGGCCGAAGGACTGAGGATCGAAGGTTTCGAACGGTACCGCCTTACCCACTCCCCTCCAAACGATGGAGAGATCGACGGTCTGCCCCTGGTCATCCTGGACGGTCAGACCATGCGGAAGCAGAATATTGCCGACGCTCTTGTGTTCCCGCCAGACCAGGCCTCCCCCTCCTGGCATGGTCAGGGCCAGGGGAACCCAGGTTTCGTTGTCAACGGCCAGGGTCGGGCCGACTGAAAGCGGTTCCGTGGCGTTACGGCCCAGAACCAAGGCCGGGCGTCCGTTCAAAAAGGTGTAGGCCATCAGGGACGAATCCAGACCCCGCTCGATCCACATCTCCAGGGGGATCTGCCGCAAAACCGGTCCCGGCACCGGGGCCTGGTCGTCGAATCCGAACCGGGCCAGCGTCTTCAAGCCTACCCCGACAGCCGCGCGGACAACCACTCCCTCACCGTTTTCCCGGAGAACCCATTCGGTCCTCCACTTCCGATCCTGGTACCAGACCTTGATGGTCAATTCCGGCCATCGAGGCGAACTCATCTCGATCTCGAAGGCCTTGACGAGCCCGACTGTGGTCTGCAAATTCTTGCGAACCTCTGACCCGGAGGGAAAGAAGGCCTGGGCTGCTCCGGCCAGAACGAGGACAGCGGCGACAAGTCCGGCCGGACCGAAGACTCCGGAAAATCTCATGTCAGGCCCTGACGGACGGCCTCCACCAGATCGTCGCAGACCGTCTCCATAATCTCACGGTCTTCGGCCTCGACCATGACCCGGGCCACGGCCTCGGTTCCCGAATAGCGAAGCAATACCCGACCTCGGGATCCGAGCAGGCTCTCGGCCGCGGTCACGGCATTCTGAATGGCCGGAACCTCGTCGAAGGGACGCTTCTGACCGACGTGAACGTTGACCAACTTTTGGGGAAACGGGTCGATGAGCCCGGCCAGCTCCGACAGGGGCCGGCCAGTCTGGACCATGATCCGGACCAGCTGGAGGGCGGCCAGGATGCCGTCTCCGGTGGTGCTGTGGTCTGAAAAGATGAGGTGGCCGGACTGCTCCCCGCCCAAGGCGGCCCCCATCCGGCGCATGGCCTCCACCACATGTCGGTCGCCGACCGGAGTCCGAATCAGCTGGCCTCCCTGCTCGGCCATGAAGACCTCCAGGGCCATATTGCTCATGACCGTGGCCACCAGATTTCGGCCCGGCAAGGCGTCACGACCGATCATTTCCTTGGCGCACAGGGCCATGATCTGGTCACCGTCGAGAACACGACCCTTTTCATCCACGGCGATGAGCCGGTCGGCGTCCCCGTCCAGGGTGATACCGATGTCCGCCCCATGCTCGAGGACCAGTCGGGCGGCCGTTTCCGGATACAACGATCCGCATTTTCTATTGATGTTCAGTCCGTCAGGGTCCACCCCGACCTTGACCACCCTGGCCCCCAATTCCTCGAAAATAAGAGGCGCCACCCGGTAGGCCGCCCCGTTGGCACAGTCCAGAACGATCTTCAGCCCATCCAGGGTGCAGTCCGCCGGAATGGTGTTCTTCAGGTAGACGATGTAGCGTCCCGGACTGTCCTGAATCTTTACCGCCCTGCCCATGGCCTCGGGCTGTGGCGGATTCCATTTCATCTCCCGGTCCATGACCATGCGGGTGATCTCGTCCTCGACGGCGTCGGCCAGCTTGAAACCCGTGCTGTTAAAAAACTTGATGCCGTTGTCCATGAACGGATTGTGCGAAGCCGAAATGACCACGCCGAGGTCGGCTCGCATATTGCGGGTGAGAAAAGAAATGGCCGGCGTGGGCAGGGGACCCACAAGATAGACGTCCACCCCGCTGGCGCAGAAACCGGAGGTCAAAGCAGACTCGAACACATAGCCTGAAAGACGGGTGTCCTTGCCGATGACAACTCGGTGACGACGCAAACCGTTGCGAAAGAACTGGCCCGCGGCCAATCCGACCCGGAGCACCAGTTCCGGCTGCATGGGAAAAATGTTGACCTGCCCGCGCAGGCCGTCTGTGCCGAACAAAGGCTTCACGCCATGACTCCTTTATGATCGACCGGCAGTCCTCAAGGGCCGAATTCGGCTTCCGGCTCGACCAGGTTTACTTCATTATTGTTGGCCGGGCCGCCCTTTTTGGTAAGTACGACATCAAGCTGGGTCGGCTTGGCTTCGAGAAGCATCGTGTCGTCGGGCAGGACCACCCTGTAGGAGACCTTGTGGTCTCCCTCGCTCAGGGAGGCTGCGGGCTCCAACTGAACGGCTACCATTTCACGCCAGCTTTCGTCCTTGAGAAAATAGAGGGGCAAATCGACCTTGATCCTAACATACTCCGGCCAGAAACTCATCTCGTACCCGACCGGAGCCCTGGCCGTGACCGGCCTCTTGACCCAAATCTCCTGAGTCTTGGCGGCGAACTCCAGCCGCACCCGGACCGAATTGGTCGAGGTCTCCACCCGGGCCGGAACCTCGAGATTGATCACTCCTTCCCAAAGGCTGAGATTGTCCTTTCCGACGACCACCTCCTCGGTGGCGATGGACTCCAAGGAAGCCAGGACCTTGCCCGGCCCCTTGATCTCGACGCTCTCCGGCGTGCTCCTGGCTTCTATGAAGGTGAATTCCGAGGCGTCCGGGCCGCCTGACCAGCGTATGTTCACGGGGATCTTCCGAGTCTCGGCCACGTCGGCCGTCAGTTCCAGGCGGGATGGCTCGATCTCGATGATCTCCAGGGCCTTACTGAACCTGGGAATGTTTTCGGGATCGAGAACAATGGTGTTCGATCCAGTCTTCAGCCCCCCGAGGTCGGCGATATAGGCCAGCTTCTGGACGCTGTCCCCTCTGACCAGTCCCTGGCTGCCTCGAACCCGGATCTGAACTCGGTTCACCAGCCCGGAGGTGATGATCATTCCCTTGGGGATTTTCACGTATTCCACCGGGATCTCGACCCAGGTGTCCACCTTTTCCCGACCCGAAACCAGATACCAGGTGAAGAAAGCCAACATCAGGGACAAGACTAGGGCGAACCAGTTCTTCATCATGACCTCATCGCTCCAGTGCGGCGGTCAGCACTTTCTGCAGCCTGTTCTCGTCCAGGCTCGAGGTCAGCTTGCCGCCGATGGCCACCGAAATGGTCCCCCGCTCCTCTGACACCACCACGGCCACGGCGTCGGTTTCCTCGGTGATGCCCATGGCCGCCCTATGCCGGGTTCCCAGGGTCGACTTGTGTCGCACACCCACGGCCAAGGGCAGAATGCACCCGGCGGCCTTGACCAGACCTCTCTGAACGATGACAGCCCCGTCATGCAGGGGGGTATCCGGATGGAAGATGGTCAAAAGCAGGTCCTTGCTCAGCTTGGCCTGAAGCTCGACTCCCCGCTCAGTGACGTCCCCCAGGGGAACCCGTTTTTCCAGGACCACCAGGGCCCCGATCCGTTCCCGGGCCATCTGGACCAGAGCCAGAACCAGCTCGTTCAGAACCTGCTCCTCGAGCTTGGGAGAACGCCAGAACCGTCCAGCCCCCATTTCGGAAAGGGCCTTGCGGATGTCCCGACGAAAGAGAATGATGACCACCAAGAAGATGGATCCCAGGAAATTGGTCAGCAGCCAATGCAGGGTGTAAAACCCGAACTCCCCGGCCATGTAGTAGACGATCAGGATGAGCAGGAGCCCGATGATGACCGATACGGCCCGGGTCCCTTTGACCATCAAAATAATCCGGTAGTAGACGAAGGCCACCAGGAGGATGTCCACCGCGTCGCGCCAGGACATCTGAAGCTCGAACTCTCTCAAGAAATCGATCATTGCGGCCTCACCGGTACAGGCATGGATGGGGACAGGGCCTGAGCCATGGCCAAGGCCGTCCGGGCTCCGGCCGGGTCGTGAACCCGATGAACGGCAACGCCTCGGGCTCCCAGCAGGGCCGTGGCCACCTCCGTGACCCGTTCCCGGTCATTGATTCCCAGTCCCAGGAGATCGCCCCACAGAGACTTGTTGGACACGCCCACGTACAGGGGTCGGCCAAGCTCGGCCAAGCGCTCAATGCTTCTGAGTAAAGACAGATTGTGCTCCAGACGCTTTCCGAAACCGATGCCAGGATCAAGGGCGATTCGGTCTTCCGGCAGACCGGCGCGTACCAGGAAGGCCATCCGCTCCTCGAAAAAAGATCGAACTTCGTCGACCACGTCCCCGTATCTGGGATCGACCTGCATGGTCTTGGGCCGACCCAGACTGTGCATCAGCACGTACCCCGGCTGAAACTGAACCAAAACATCGACCAGAACGGGATCGAACCGGCAGGCAGAAACGTCGTTGACCACGTTTGCCCCGGCCTCCAGGCAGGCCTTGGCCACTTCGGCCTTGGTTGTGTCCACCGACACGGGAAGATCCGGGTCGGCCGCACGCAACCCGGTGATGACCGGCAAAACCCTGGCCAGTTCCTCTTGGGGCCCCACAGATTCAGCCCCGGGCCGAGTGCTCTCCCCTCCCACATCGACCATGTCCGCGCCCTTCAGGACCAGCTCCATTCCCCGGACCACGGCCGCCTCTGCGGTCGCGTCCCGTCCACCGTCGTAAAAGGAGTCCGGCGTGATGTTCAGAATACCAACCACGGCCAACACAGCACGGCCAAGGCTCTTTCCGCCGCCTCCGATCCGCCAAGCTTCGGCCGGAACGAATTGAAGGCTCATGGAAAAAAGGCCCCCGGATTCAACGCCCTTCCTTGGAATCGCCGCTCCCCTGGCCTTGTTCCTCCAAGGAAAACTCGTCCGATCCCTCGTCTCCTGGGCCGGAATTGGACTTCTCGTCTCCGGTGCTCTCGCCGCTCTCTTCATGGCCGTCTATCACCGGCTCGGGCAGTTCGCGGCCCTCCATGATCAGCTCCACTTCGGCACCGGTCAGAGTTTCACGCTCAATCAGAGCATCGGCCAAGGCATGCAAGGTCTCGATCCGTTCCACGATCAGGGCCTTGGACCGATCATGGGCCCCCATGACGATCCGCTTGATCTCGGCGTCGATCTGCCGGGCCGTTTCCTCGCTATAGTCCTTGTGCATGGCCATGTCCCGGCCCAGAAAGACTTCAGAGCCCGAATCGCCCATGGAGATGGGGCCGATCTTCTCGCTCATGCCCCACTCGCAGACCATTTTCCGGGCCATTTTGGTCGCCCGTTCAATGTCGTTGCCCGCCCCGGTGGTGATCCTGTCGAATACGACTTCCTCGGCCACTCGGCCGCCCATAAGCACCGAAAGGGAATTCTCCAGATAGGTCTTGCTGTATGTGTGCCGGTCATCAACAGGGAGCTGCATGGTCACTCCCAGTGCCCGCCCTCTAGGTATGATGGACACCTTGTGCACCGGGTCCGTTCCCGGCAAGAGCCGGGCCACCAAGGTGTGTCCGCCTTCGTGATAGGCCGTGGTCTTCTTCTCCTCGTCGGACAGGATCAGACTGCGGCGCTCCTTGCCCATGAGAACCTTGTCCTTGGCCTGCTCGAAATCATCCATGGTCAGCACTTCCTGATTCAGCTTGGCCGCATGCAGGGCGGCCTCGTTGACCAGATTCTCAAGATCGGCTCCGGAGAAACCCGGCGTGCCCCGGGCCAGGATATCCAAGTCCACGCTCTTGGACAGGGGGGTGCGTCTGGTGTGGACCTCCAGGATACGCCGTCGACCGTTCAAATCCGGGTTGGGCACCACCACCTGGCGGTCAAATCGCCCGGGCCGGAGCAGAGCCGGGTCAAGGACGTCCGGCCTGTTGGTAGCCGCAATGAGGATGACGCCCTCGTTGGACTCGAACCCGTCCATCTCCACTAAAAGGGCGTTCAGGGTCTGTTCCCGCTCGTCGTGACCGCCGCCCAGGCCGGCGCCTCGCTGGCGACCCACGGCGTCGATCTCGTCGATGAAGATCAGGCACGGTGCGTTCTTCTTGCCCTGGACAAAGAGGTCTCGGACCCGGGCCGCGCCAACACCGACGAACATCTCGACGAAATCCGAACCGGAAATGGAAAAAAACGGCACCCCGGCCTCTCCGGCCACGGCCCTGGCCAAAAGGGTCTTACCCGTTCCCGGAGGGCCGACGAGGAGAACACCCTTGGGAATCCGTCCGCCAAGACGAGTGAACTTTTTGGGATTGCTTAGGAAGTCGACCACCTCGCTCAATTCTTCCTTGGCCTCGTCGACACCGGCCACGTCCTCGAAGGTGACCTTGATTTGCTCCTCGGTCATCAGCTTGGCCCGTGACCGGCCGAAGGACATGGCCTTTCCGCCGCCGCCCTGCATCTGGCGCATGAAGAAAATCCAGACGCCGATGAGCAGAAGCATGGGAAACCAAGACACGAACACAGTCATGTACCAGGGGGCCTCGTCCTCGGGCTTGGCCTCCACCTGGACGTTGTTCTTGACCAGCAGATCGACCAGATTCGGGTCTTCAGGCGCGTATGAAGAAAAACGCTTGTCCCCGAGCATGACGCCGGTAATCCTCGACCCCTGGATATTGACCGAAAGGACCTCGCCGTCCCTGACCTTACCCAGGAACTCTGTGTAGTTGAGACTGAGTTGGGGCTGGGGGGGCTGATTGAACATGTTGAAGAGCACGACCATGACCACCGAGATCACAATCCAAAGGGCCAGATTCTTGGAAAAACTGTTCAAATCCTAACCTCCGTGCGCGGATGGGGTTCGGGGATCTTTTCGGCCGCTGTCCCCGCCCGGATCACGCTTGATTTGAGGGCAATTTGCTGCTAAATACTCTTCTCTCGCTTCGTGCGGAAGCGTTTCGTCACCGGTGTGGCGCCTGGACTTCAAATCCAGTGGACGGGCTCATCCTCGTCGGTAGGTTCGACTCCTATACGCTTCCGCCACCACCAATCCAGCCCCGCCTCGTTTCGGCAGATCAGGACCGGCTGCATCCTTCATCTCAATTCGGCCTTCGGTCCCTTTTCTGACCGAGTATCTCCAAAGACATCTTCATAGCCCAAACCGTTTTCGAATTCAAGAACCGCGCCTCGGGCTCACCCCCGCCGGATTTGTGGCTTTGACTTTCCTTTCCCCGCCATTTATCCCCTGCCCATCCTGTCCACCCTGTATATTGCCGACCCTTCACACGAGGCGCCATGAGACTCGACGAGCATACCAGCAAAACCCTTCTGGCCCGGGCCGACGTGCCCGTCTCCCAAGGCTTGGCCCTGACCGGCCCGTACAGCTATCCGGCATCCATTACGTTCCCTCCCCCCTGGGTGGTCAAGGCCCAGGCCCTGACCGGAGGACGGGGCAAGGCCGGTGGAGTCGTCGTCGTTGATCGGGCCGAGGACCTCCCCCAAGTCGTCTCACGCATCCTGGGCATGCGTATCGGGGGTCATCCAGTTCCCTACGTCCGCATCGAGCAGGCCGTGACGGTCAAGGCGGAGTTCTATCTATCTTTGGCTTTTCGCCGCCGCACCGGCTCCCTGCTTCTGACCGTGAATCGGGCCGGTGGAATAGACGTCGAATCGGCCTCCCCCGAAGACTTGCTCATTGAGGAGGCTCACCCTTTGGACGGCCCCGGAGACTACCAGATCCGGGAAGCCTTTTTCCATCTCAATCTGGCCCAGGGACTCATGGGCGAATTCCTCGCCGTGGTCCGAAACCTGATCCGCCTCTTCTTCGATCAGGGACTGATCCTTCTGGAGATCAATCCCCTGGCCTTGACCGACGATGGCCATTTTCTGGCCCTGGACGCCAAGATCGAGGTCGACGATAACTGGGTCGACCTTCGCCCGGACCTCCAAGCCCTCTATCTCCCCGACCACCACTCCCCCATGGAAAACGAAGCCCGCGAGGCGGGCCTGAGCTACCATAAGCTTGACGGATGGGTGGGCATGGTCGTCAACGGAGCCGGTCTGGCCATGGCCACCATGGACGTGTTGAACGATCACGGCCTTCGGGCCGCAAACTTCCTCGACCTGGGAGGCGGAGCCGACAGCCGACGCATGGCCAGGGCCTTCGCCATTCTCCTGGGCGATGCCGACGTCAAGGTTCTCTTTGTCAATATCTTCGGAGGGATCCTTTCCTGTCGAGCCGTGGCCGAAGCCATGCGCCAGGCACTGGAGGACATGGACCGGGACCAAATCGCTCTGGACCGCCCCCTGGTGGTCAGATTCTCGGGGTTCCGCTCCTCCGAAGGCCGAAAAATCCTCGAGGACATGGGCCGGCCTGAGATCTTCATGGTCTCCGGACTTGACGAGGCCCTGGACCGCCTCGGCAGCCTGGCCGGGTCCAGCGACTCTGGCCCACGGCCCGAGCCGGGAGCCGAACCCGGCAACCCGCAGACACTGCTCTTCGATCACCCTATTCCCTGTTTCGGACTTGGACGCAACACCCCGGTCCTGGTCCAGGGCATTACCGGGCGTAACGGTATTCTGCACACCGAACTCATGAAGACCTACGGGACCCGGATCGTGGCCGGAGTCACCCCAGGCAAGGGTGGACGCCGGATTCTCGGAATCCCCGTCTATGACACGGTCCGCCAGGCCCAGGCCGAGCACGACATCCAGGCCTCCATCGTCTTCGTTCCTGCAGCCTTTGCCACCGACGCCATCCTGGAAGCCGCTGCGGCCGACATTCCCTGGGTCGTCTGTATCACCGAGGGAATCCCACAGTCCCATATGCTCAGGGTCCAAGCCCGACTGAAGCACGGCCCCACCAGACTGATCGGCCCCAACACCCCAGGCCTGATCGTCCCCGGGGAAATGAAACTCGGCATCATGCCCGGAGACATCTTCCGCCCCGGCCCCGTGGCCGTCCTTTCCCGCAGCGGCACCCTGACCTACGAGACCGTAAATACCCTGAGCGCTGCTGGTATCGGCCAGTCTATTTGCCTGGGCATCGGGGGAGATCCCTTTGTCGGCTCGGACTTCGAGAGCTATCTGGACCTTCTCGAAACCTGCCCGGCCACTCGTGCCCTCCTGGTTCTCGGAGAGATCGGCGGTCAGGCCGAAGAGCGCCTGGCCCAGGCCGTCTCCGCATCCAAGTTTTCCAAACCAGTGCTGGCTTTCATCGCCGGGCGGACCGCTCCTCCCGGAAAGAAGTTCGGCCACGCCGGGGCCATCATCCGGGAAGGCTCCGGTGGGATCGAAGCCAAGATCGAGTCCCTGCGCCGGGCGAACATCGAGGTCTGCTCCGAATTGGGGGGCATTGTCCCCACCCTGGTCCGGGCCCTGGCGCGTCGAACCGCATCGATCGTTTGATTTCGGTTGCCATTTTTCCCGGCCTGGGATAGGGGCCGATCGAATGGCCCCAGCGGCCTCAACCCTACAACGCGTGAAATGTGATTATGCCCAGGAAAGCAGGA